>CAZAGN010000010.1:30898-42910 GCA_964484905.1 uncultured bacterium
GTTGTGCCAGTGGTAACGCAGCCGCAGGGCAAATGCGAACGGATACACGGCGCGGGTCGCTTCGCTGTCGGTCAGTTCTAGCGTTAGCGCTGCGCCAGTCTCAGTATTCAGATCAACTACCTGCCAGGGCAGCGTCCGACCAAAACCATGCTGGGGCAGGCTGTAGGCTTGGCCCTCAATTTCGTAGCGATCATCAGGCAGGTTTCCGCAAATTGGAAAGAGAATCGGAATGCCACCCCGAACACTCAGGGCGGGATCCTTAAAACGCTCGGTATCGAGGTAGAACTGGGGTACCCCAGCCAGTGAAACTTGGGTAACGATGCCGCCCCGTTCCGGGTAAATCGTGACCGTATGGTCGCCATCTGTGAGGTTGTAGCTTCCCTCAGCAGCGGTTGTAATCTGAGCCATATCATTCACTGGGTGTGTTTATTCTGAGCTTAACGGAGGGGCCATCTTTGGCCAAATCGAGGCCATAGCTACAGGCTTTCTCAGGTACACACGGTCGCTAGGGTCGTGGTTTGTAAGTTTAGTCACATTGCTTCACACAGTCTGCTACTGTGGGAGGGGTGATATAACATCTCCGTTTGTTCTGTAGTCTGAACCTTCATCTATGAACCAGCAGCGTGCCCTAGTCACGGGCGCGAGCCGAGGTATTGGCAAGGCCATTGCCCTGCGCTTAGCCAAACATGGCTACCATGTCGCTCTCGTGGCTCGCTCGACCCAGGCCCTTAACGAGGTTCAGCAGCACATTCAGGCAGTAGGCGGCAAGGCCAGCGTTTTTAGTCTTGATTTGGCCGACTCTGTGATTGCAGCGGCAGAGCTTCCCAAAATTCTCGATTCATTTGGCGATTGCGAAATTCTCGTCAACAATGCAGGCACCGGACTCATCGCTGATGTGGTTGATACAGATTTAGAGCGCTGGCAAACAGTCCTTGATCTCAACCTCACCGCTGCTTTCTTGTGTATGAAAGCGGTGATTCCGGGTATGCGATCGCGAGGCGGTGGCATCATTGCCAACATCGTGTCTGTCGCCGCCAAGCAAGCCTTTCCAGGTTGGGGTGCCTACTGCGCCACCAAGTTTGGCTTGCTTGGGTTGAGCCAAGCGGTTGCCCAAGAAGAGCGTCAGCATGGCATTCGGGTGACAGCCTTCTGCCCCGGTGCTGTCAACACTGACCTCTGGGATACCCTGCCGGTCGATTTCGACCGTGCTCAAATGCTGGACGTGGATACTGTGGCCGATACGCTGCTGCACACGCTCCTCCTCCCGTCCACTGCCGTACTTGAAGAGCTGGTGCTGATGCCCAGTGGTGGCTCGCTCTAACGGCATCCTACATACTGGAGACTTTACCTACTATGACCATGGCCAAAGACAACGCAAACGCGGCGCGGCGCGTACTCAAAGATGCCAGCCTGATTGATGAAGATATTGAACTCAACGGTAGCGGTGGTAACCCACTGCTCGAAGAGTCTGTCCGCAATCTCATTGAAGGCATGGGCGAAGATCCGAGTCGTGAAGGTCTGCTGAAGACGCCGAAGCGTGTTGTTAAGGCTCTCGAATTCCTGACCAGTGGCTACGAGCAATCCCTTGAGCAACTGCTTAACGGTGCCATTTTTGATGTGGGCCATGATGAGATGGTGCTTGTGCGCGACATCAGCATGTTCAGCCTCTGCGAGCACCACATGCTGCCCTTCATGGGGCGGGCGCATGTCGCGTACATCCCAACCCAAAAAGTCGTGGGTCTGAGCAAAATTGCCCGCATTGTTGAGATGTATGCCCGCCGCCTGCAAGTGCAAGAGCGTCTGACGCGCCAGATTGCCGAAGCCCTGATGGAAGCCCTCGATCCGCAGGGTGTGGCTGTGGTGATTGAAGCCTCACACATGTGCATGGTGATGCGTGGTGTGCAAAAGCCTGGCTCCTGGACAGTGACGAGCTCGATGGTTGGTGTTTTTCAGGAAGATCACCGCACCCGCGAAGAGTTTCTGAACCTCATCCGCCACCAACCTCATTTCTAGAACTCTGGATAGGGCAAGCCTGCCAAAAGTCAGCGCCACGAGTCAGCACTGCTTGTGAGTCAATTTAGTGTATGAGATGGGCCTTCGCACTGACGGGGGCTTTTTTGTTGATAGTTTTGTGGTGCTATTCAGGCTAGCTCAGCTTACAGATGGCATTTCACAGCTTGGAAACTTACTTGACAACTTAATCGAGGTGAACATTTGCCACCGTATTTATAGCCATTCAGAATAAGTGTGAGACATTCCTCGGGATACTTAAATTTCTCCGTACTCAAGCTCCTCCGAGGTATGGGAGACTAGAAACGTCTCATCCTTAGTGCAAACGACTACAGCGTAAACAACTATATTTCACCTATGCCTGAGCATAGGCTAGGCGTTATCTGGATGTTATGTTCTATAGTCAAATCTCCAATTACCGAGACACTTTTTGCGTCCAAGAAGTCTACCCAGAAGGTATCCAACCTCTAAGGGTGTCTCGTTATTGCCTGGACTCACTATAAATTTATCGCCAGAGCGAGTTTGAAATTGTGATTACAGCAGCTCTATTAGGTATGTGTCAGTTGTAAATACTTCAGATTACCAAGCTTATTTCTGGGACAATTTGTTGCCAGAAATACCTTGTTGTGCTCGCTGCCACCAGTGCTCATGGTCAGCGCCTTGGTACTGGGCCGTCAGGGTGCGACTGTCATCGGCATTCAGGCAAAGATCGAGATGGAGATAGCGATCAGGCCACTGCTGGAGGCGTTGCGGCCACTCGATAACCAGCAGGCCATCACTACGCTGACTCAGCTCAAGATCAGCCACGGCTTGATCCTCCCAATCAATCAGCTCTGGCAGGCGGTAGAGGTCGCAGTGATAGAGCGGCAGCCTGACTTCGGGGTATTCCTGCAAAAGGGTAAAGGTTGGGCTAGTGATGACATCGGTGATACCAAGCGCCTGCCCCAGAGCTTGGGTGAGGGTGGTTTTGCCGCTGCCCAGATCACCCGTGAGCAACAGACAGAAACCGGCCTGGGCGGTGGTTGCCAGGGCTTGGGCAAGGTGACGGGTGTCGGCAAGGCTTGCAAGGTGAAGCATGGGCAGTGAACCCTATACTGGGTTGAGGGGGTGGGCATGTCAAGTATTGCACTGCACCGGACCAAGAAACATTTGCAGCACTGGCTGAAGCAGGTTTCGCGATCGCCGGTTTTGGTGACTAAGCCTGCCTGGCAACAGCATTTACAGTTTTATTTGCATAAGCTTGATCAGGGCGTGTTGCACGTCGCCGCCTTTGGCTTGGTGGGTCGGGGCAAATCGTCATTGCTGAATGCCCTAGTGGGTGAGGATATCTTTAGTGTTGGCGTTGAGCACGGCGTGACGCGCACCCTTCAGAAGGCAACCTGGGCTCTGGGGATTAATAGTCCGATTCAAACGATTCAGGTGGTTGATACGCCAGGCTTGGATGAGGTTGAGGGGGCAGCCCGCTCGCGTCTAGCTCGGCGTCTGGTGCGGCGCGCTGATGTGATTTTGTTTGTTGTCTCGGGTGATATGAATCGTCTTGAGTATGACGCCCTGGTGGAGTTGGCGAAGGCGGGCAAACCGCTGCTGGTGGTGATTAACAAAGCTGATCAGTATCCCGATTTTGACCGGGGTGAGATTCTCAGCCAAATTCGTGACAAGCGCCTGCGGGATCTGCTGGTGCCCGAAAACATCGTTATGGTGGCTGCTGCGCCACGGGCTTACACGCCAGTGTGGGAGTCGGACGGCAGCCTGAGCACGACCATTACGGTCGGGACACCCCAAATTGATGCGTTGCAAGAGCGCTTGGTTGATCTGATTCGGCAGCAGGGCACTGATTTGTTGGTCAATAATGCGCTCTACTGTGCGGCGCAAATTCGGGAGCAGTGGGTTGAGCGGCAGCGGCAGTATCAAGCACCAAAATTTGATGCGAGTCTGGCGGCTTTGGTGGCGCTGAAGGCGGGGTTGTGGGCCTTTTCGCCCTGGTATGGGCTCGCGATCGCGATCGGGTTGGGTCTCGATTTGGGCTTTGCCGTACGTGTGGCTGGGCTATACCGCGATCCGGGCAATCGCCAGGTCTGGCTGGGCAGTTTGGCCAACAGTACGATCGCGAACCTCTTGCCGCTGTTGTTGCTCGAAGCCTTGCATCCGCCGGGTTTTGGCATGATTAATCTGGTCGCGGCGGCGGGCACAAGTCTAGTGACCTACCGCTTTGCCACCCAATGCCGCGATACACTCCTGCGCAGCATCATGCGGCAGGCACCGGAGCGGGCGGAGTGACCAGAATCGCACTCGCTTAGTTTCTCTGTAGATTGCTGGGCGGCTTCACAGCCTTACCCTCTAAACGTCCGCGCCAGGATTAGCAGCCGGATGCCACAATAGCGATCGCGAGTTTGAGTCCAGCATGATCACGATCCCCGTCGCCCTAAGCCACAACCCCTACGACGTTGTTATCGAAGCCGGCGGGCTGGCGAACCTGGGTGGTGCCCTCACTGAACGGGGTCTGCGGGGTAAGGCCCTCATTGTCAGCAACCCCGGCATCTGGCGGCATCACGGCGAGGGTGTGGCCACAAGCCTGAAGCAAGCCGGTTTCAGCGTTACAAACCTCCTGATCCCAGCCGGTGAGCGCTACAAAACACCCCGCACCTTACAAAAAATCTATGATGCGGCCTGGGCAGCGGGGCTAGAGCGACAGTCGGTGCTGGTGGCCCTGGGCGGCGGTGTGGTGGGCGATATGACAGGCTTTGCCGCCGCGACCTGGCTGCGTGGCATCAATGTGGTGCAGGTGCCGACAACGCTGCTGGCCATGGTAGATGCGGCCATTGGTGGCAAGACAGGCATCAACCACCCCCACGGCAAAAACCTCATTGGGGCATTTCACCAACCACGCTTGGTCGCGATCGATCCGAGCGTGTTGGCCACCCTGCCCCGCGCCGAATTTGTTGCTGCCATGGCCGAGGTGATTAAGTACGGCGTGATTCACGACCCCAGTTTATTTGAGCTGCTCGAAGCAACACCGCACCTAGATACCTATCGTCGTCTTGAGCCCAGTGTGCTTATGCAAATCCTAGAGATCTCCGCCCGCTGCAAAGCCACCGTCGTTGCCCAAGATGAACGCGAAGGTGGCCTACGCGCCATTCTTAACTATGGTCATACCGTCGGTCATGCCCTCGAAAGCATCACCCACTATCGCCACTACCGTCACGGCGAAGCGGTAGGTGTCGGCATGGTGGCAGCAGGTGAAATCGCCGCCAATCTGGGCTGGTGGTCACCCGAACTGGCCGAGCGCCAACGCCAGCTCATTCAAAAGGCGGGCTTACCGGTTGTGATTCCCAGCGAGCTCGACCCGGTCGCGATCGCGACCTACACCCACAGCGACAAAAAAGTGGCTGCGGGCAAAGTCCGCTTCATCTTGCCCCATGCCCTCGGTCAAGTCGAAATTACCGACAGCGTCAGCGATGCCGATGTCATTCAGGCAGTCAAATCATGCCAAATCACAGCCTAGGGGTGTTGCAAACACCAAAGTAGCCTGAGCTGGTATTAGCCGTTGGAGCCGCTTAACTTGGGCAGGCAAAAGCTGATCACTACTAAAGCCATCGACAACAATCAGACTAAACTCACCACTCGCCAGTAAGAGTTGGACATTCGCCAAGGCCGCCGACAGCGTATCGGGGCGCACTAGCCAATTCACACCCGCCTGGGTCAACAGTCGCCAGGCTGCCGTATGCAATCGCTTGGCTGTATCAATAATGGCCACACGCTTGCCTTCTGCATTCAGGGTCGCTATGGTGTTGCGCAGCGCCGCTAGGTCTTGGTACGACCACTCGCAGATACAGCCCAATGGGAACGCGTCTCGGTCAAATTCGGGTTGCTCAACATCCCACACGGCGGGAGTAAGCCCAATCGGGCTAGTGTGTAGACTATGCAGCCAGTTCTGAAGTCCCATAGCGATGCTTTGTTCTTTTCGATACTTTTAATTTTAAGGGATCAGCTTTTCTGATACCTGCCATAATCCGTGAAATGGGGATCGCTAGAGCGTAGATTGTGCCTACGTATGGTGGTAAATCAATCTTTATGTCCGCGAAAGCACCTACCGATAGACCGATAGTTCGTTACATTTGCCCCAGCATTTTTAGGTGAATGATGTGTAAAATTGCAGCAAACCTTTAGACTTTAACACGGTTTAAAAGCGGTGGAAGCCTAAAAGCCGCGACGGGGCACAGGTAGTCCACTCAGTCAGCTAAATCTAAACCGGCACCGTATTGCCATACCAATGATTGCTGGGTCTCGGCCTGTTGTCCCCACAGTTGATAGGCAAGATGGTAGCGACCAAGGCTGACATAGTGAGGCAGCCAGTGCAGCAATGGCCCGACCCCGACCCGCTGCACAAACGCCGCCACAACTCCTGGATTACGCAAGAGGGTCGCAATCAATGCTTCGGTCAAAGCCGGAAACTGAATCACATCGCGAACAAAGGGCAGCAGTACCGCCTCGCCCCGAGCTTGCATCGCTTGAAACACATTATCCAGCAATTGATTAATTGCCTGCTCAGGGACGGTTGCACCCACGGGCACCATCATGGCCTGCTGAAATAACCAGGTCACGGCCAGATTGGGTTGGTAGGGCTGCAAAAGGCTGAGATCAGTGAGCTGGTCAGTCTTGAGTGCTTCACTGACACCGACTTGTAAGCGCGGCAGATGACGCAGCATGGCGCCAAACCCGCCAAAACTGAGGGGTGATTGCTGGCCACTGCTATCGCCCACAGCCAAAATCCGGGGCCAGCGTGGCGCGGCAGCGTCATAACTCGGGAAGACACCGGCAATGAGGCGCTCAAAGTGTAAGCTTTCGGGGTCACAGTCTTGGTAAGCACCCAGGTTGTGCCAGTAGTAATCCAGAAGCTCGCGTAAACTCGGGCGCTCGGATGCGGTATCAACATAGGTAAAGCAGTAGGTGGTTCGCCCCTGCGCGGCCGGAAAAGCCTCCCAAAAATGCTGTCGCTGCTGGCGAATCCCCTCAAGGGTCACCATCAAATCGCTGTAGGGTCGTTCGGGTAGTCCTTGGGCACAGCCACCCACCACCAAGCAAATACCGCGTGGCGTTTGGCCAGCACGGGCTTGCTGCTGAATCGGCGAAAAATGGCCCATGGCATCGATCAGGAGGCGGGTTGTGAGTGTCTCTTCGGGCGCAGTCGCTGTCTGCACACGCACCGCCACCCCATCGGGATGGACTACAGCCCCCAGAAAGGCTGTCTGCTCGCGCAGGCTGCCCCCCGCCGCCAAAAATGCCGCTTTGAGCTGCGCCAGCAGGGTTTTGGGGCTGATGCCAATATTCAAAATATCCCGTAGCCAAATCGGCTCACCCGCCGCAAATTGTACCCGCACGGGGTTGAACTCACTCGCGATCGCGATCGCCAGCTCACCATCTGTCAGTAAACCCAAGCGGGTCAGTGTTTGCAGTTCAGCACGGCTAATATTCCACTCTTGATCCCGCCCTTGCAAACGCCCGCGCTCGAGAATCAGGACGCGGTAGTTTTGCTTCTGCAAGGCCAACGCCAGCAAAATTCCGAGGGTACCGCCGCAGACCACTACATCCCAAACATCACTGGAGGTTGCACTGAGTGCCTGAGATTGAACATGAATAATTTCGGGCGGCATCTGAGGTTGACGTAAACGCTGCCACTGGGCCTCGGCAGCCGTAAGGTTGTGGGGAACCGTCGCCAAAATGTCAGTGAGGCTGGGCATCGCAAACCCTGGGTGCTGCCTCTTCACCATACGGTGTGATTGAGTGAGCGCGTACGCGTGTATCAAGTAGGCGGGTATCCATCGGATGCATTAAAAGCACGACCCGTCACGCTCACAACGCTACTGAATACGACGAAACTCCTGTTCGCGTACCTCACCAAAAGCACCTAACGCCCCCATCTCCTCGTCATTAAGCGTAATCAGCACACCACCCGCATTACCCGCCAGAACCACAATCGAATCTTCGCCTTCCCAGGCTTCTTGGGTACCAGGTTGCAAAATCCCTTCAAACACGGTTTCACTATCTACCGTCACCCGTAGCCACGAAGCCGTCTCAACCACCCGCACCATCAACGCTACAACATCAGGATTCGTCAAAGCATCAGGATTTGCGGTCTGACGGTTGATCGCGGCCACACGCAGATCACGTTCGGGAAACACCCCGGCGATGTAAGTCCAGTCATTTAGGGTTTGGAAGGTTAGGCCCTGGGGTGTGGGTGCCGCAGGGGGTGTCTCGGTTTGGGTACGGATTGCCTGCTGCAAGAGCTCTTGATCGGGCAGGTTGGTGCGTCGTTCGACCAGCGTTGACAGTCCACCAACCACACTCATAATCAGCACCACGTAAATCGCCCACAAATGAAACGGGCGGGGCTGAAAGATGGGTGGCCCTGATCGTGACTTGGTGGCGACAGTTTGGCGGGGCGGCTGATACTCTGCTGCTAGACTCCGCCCATCCAAACCCAACCAATTGGCATATTTTTCGATAAAGCCCCGCACATACACAGGCGGTGGCAAGAGAGACACATCCCCTTCTTCGATGCCACGAATATATTGCGAGCGAATCATCACCGCTTGGGCAGCCGCTTCAATCCTCAACCCCTTTGCTTCGCGGGTTTGCCGTAGGTATGCACCAATATCGAAGAGGGAGACTGCCATCGACGCACTGTTGACGCTTAGCAACAGTCTAGCGAATTGAGTATCGCAGCCAACTCAGGGTTTGACGAAACATCTGCCGACAAGCCCCAGTCCGGCGGGCAGCCACGCCCAATATTTAGGGCGGTATATGAGTTGAGTGTTTAAAGCTCCGAGGTATCACCCAGCAGTGCCCGCATCGCCCTGGCTGTCGTTGTCGGGTCGGGGGCTGTCATGAGCGAGCGCACAACCGCCACATGGGTAGCCCCGGCTGCCAGGGTTGACGGAATTGTGTCTAAATCGAGGCCGCCGATCGCGAAAAAGGGAATTGTCGCTTTGGTCGCGGCCAGACGTACATATTCATGGCCAGCGGCGGCTTTACCGGCTTTGGTGGGTGTGGCATGGACTGGCCCGACGCCGATATAGTCAGCGCTGGTCGCCAAGGCAGCCGTGAGTTCAGTTTCGTTGGTGGTCGATTGACCAATCAGCCGCTGCGCCCCCAACAGTTGCCGTGCCGTCGCCACGGGCATATCGGTTTGCCCCAGATGCACCCCGTCTGCGCCAATATCGAGGGCGAGATCAACGCGGTCGTTAATAATGCAGAGTGCTTGATAGCGATCACAGAGATTCTTGAGCGCCTTTGCTTCCGCGTAGAGCTCGCGGTAGGTTGCCTCCTTGCGGCGATACTGCACCAGCCGCACACCACCGATCAGGGCTTTTTCGACCTGACTCAGCCAAGCCTCAACGGGTGATGTCACTAAATACAATCGTGCCTGCGCCAGCCGTGTTTGCAAATCCTGGCCTACCAGGGCAGATTCTAGGGCGTACACCTGATAGCGCATCTGTTTGGCGGCAGCAGCTAAGCCCACAGTATTGGGGTCGAGATTGGCATCAAGAATAGCCATGTCGAGCTTGCCAAACTCCTCCAGGCAACGCAGCGCTTCGGCCACACGGCTACAGTTGGCCCGCAAGAGGTGCAGGACATCGGTGCGTTTTGCTTCTTGGGGGTGAGTAATGCCCGTGCCCAGGTCGTTGGGGGTGTCGCGATCGCGAACCAGCTCAGTCCGATGCCAGATTGCCAGTTGCTGGCGCATATCCTTGCACTGATTCGCCCAGTGGGCATCTTCCCAGGCAAAGCGGCACCAATCCTCAAGTACCCGCAAGCCCTCACGGGCCCGATCTAGGTTGGCATCCAGAATTCGCGCAATCACCATACTGCCCCACCAAAATCTCTGCCCTTCAGACAGGCGATTCCCAGTTTAACGCCCAGAGATGGGTGATACTAAAGCTGTTTGCTGTCCGGGGACTCCCATGACCGAGCCTGAAATGAACGCAGAGCCTACAGAAATTCCCGAAATCACGCCAGAGCCCTCGGCGACGGAACCAGGCGCTGAAGCCGCCCCTGCCTCTGAAAGTGCAACTGCCACCACGGCCAATGCCCGGGCGCGACAAATGCTGGGGATGAAAGGCGCCAACGTTAGCGAACGCTCCGTCTGGCAAATTCATCTACAACTTATGAAGCCAATCACCTGGATTCCTCTGATCTGGGGTGTGGTCTGTGGTGCAGCCTCCTCCGGTGGCTATGTCTGGAGCTGGGAATCATTCTTACAAGCCCTCACCTGTATGCTCATGAGCGGCCCCTTGCTGGCGGGTTACACCCAAACCCTCAACGATTTTTACGATAAAGAAATCGACGCCATCAACGAGCCCTACCGCCCAATTCCCTCAGGCGCAATCAGCCTCAAGCGCGTCATCAGCCAAATTTGGGTCTTGCTTGTCGCCGGTTTGGGCATTGCCGCACTCTTAGATCTTTGGGCAGGCCATGATTTCCCGATTATGGTTGTCCTTGCAGGCTTCGGCGTCTTCGTCGCCTACATCTACTCCGCGCCACCGCTCAAGCTGAAGCAAAATGGCTGGCTCGGTAACTACGCCCTCGGTGCCAGCTATATTGCCTTGCCCTGGTGGGCCGGTCATGCGCTCTTTGGGGAGCTCAATGTGACCGTCTGCGTCCTGACGATTATCTACAGCATGGCGGGTCTCGGGATCGCGATCGTCAATGACTTTAAGAGTGTTGAAGGCGATCGCGAACTGGGGCTCAACTCATTACCCGTCATGTTCGGTGTGCAAGCGGCGGCTCTGCTTTCGGCGATGCTGATCGACTTCTTCCAAATTGGTATGGCTGCGTTCTTGGTCGGTGTCGGCCAAAACCTCTTGGCCACGCTGCTGGTGTTTCTCGTTATCCCCCAGATCGTCTTCCAGGATATGTATTTCCTGCGCGATCCCCTCGGCAACGATGTCAAGTACCAAGCCAGTGCCCAGCCCTTCTTGGTGTTTGGCATGTTGGTGATGGCCTACGGTATATCTAACGCTGGCATCTAGGCGCTGGCATCCAGGTAGCCAGAAAGCCTCAGTCCTGCCCCGGCCCATGCCGCAATCGCCGCCGTCTTGGTGCCCGGCCAAGGTCAATAAGGTGGCAGTATCAAGTACTATCGGCTCAACAGGGCACCACCGCGAAAAGGTATTCATAGGCACAAAAAATATTTTTCCGCAAGTGGCCTTGACATTTTTTAACGCAGGGCCCATTATGATATTAAGTTCAGTTACAAGTCGGAGCCACCATGGAAGACGCTAAGTTTGGTTTCACTACTTTTGCCGAAAAGTGGAATGGTCGTTTAGCAATGCTCGGCTTTGTCATCGGTGTAGGTACTGAGTTCCTGACCGGCCAAGGCATCCTCTCGCAAATCGGTCTTCTGTAACGTAAGTCTCGTCTGTCGCTGAAATTCTTCGCAAAATAATACTCCTGGAGTCATCATGGAAAACGCTAAATTTGGTTTCACCGCCTTTGCCGAAACCTGGAACGGTCGTCTGGCAATGCTCGGCTTTGTGATCGGTGTTGGTACCGAGCTGCTGACCGGTCAAGGCATCCTTTCACAAATCGGTCTTCTGTAGTCGACTAATCAAACTGACTACTCACGACTTTGCTTCTTCTCAATTTTGAATTAGCAAAGTTTAGGGCTCCCGCAAGGGGGCCTTTTAGTTTGCATCGTTTCTGAGACTCTGGGTAGCTAGGCTTTGGGTAGCGCCGAGTCCAGCCGCTGCCACACCCTTCGCTAAGCTGAGTAAATGATTGGGGGTTGATCATGGGTTGGGCACGGCTGGCCGCAGGAATTCTGGCATTACTCTACGGGGCTGCTCTGTTTGCTGAGGTTGTTGCCCCCTACTCTGCCTTCGAGAGTCTTTCTGAGCAAGCGCTACTGCCACCCACTGCTATCTATGGCGGGGGAACGATCTACCCTACGCGCCAAGGTGCCATTGATCTGGATACGGGCGAGCGACCGCTCATTGAAGATCG
>CAZAGN010000010.1:43010-46245 GCA_964484905.1 uncultured bacterium
GTGTTGATGTCGATTCCTTCGCTCTATCTACTGGTGTCCCTAGCGGCGGTGTTGCAGGTCAATCCCTGGACGGGGGTACCCTTTGGCAATAGCGAACGCTTTTTACTGATTGTGATCCTTACAGGCTTGGTCAGTTGGGCTGGTTTAGCCCGCGTTATTCGGGGCCAGGTGTTGTCCTTGCGGCAACGTGAGTATGTGCAGGCCGCGCGGGCGGCGGGTGCAGGTCATCTCTACCTGATTTGGCGGCATATTGTGCCCCAAACCCTGACCTATGTGATTATTTCGGCAACGCTGGCTATTCCTAGCTTTATCGTCGCTGAATCAGTACTCAGTCTCATTGGTCTAGGTATTCAACAACCCGATGCCTCTTGGGGCAATATGCTTTCGCTGGCTACCAATGCCGCCGTCATGGTGTTGCATCCCTGGCTGATTTGGCCACCAACGCTGCTGGTTATGACCACGGTGCTGTCGTTTAATGTTTTGGGGGATGCTTTGCGGGATGCGCTTGATCCGCGTAACCTCTCACCCGAGCGTTCTGCTTGAAGTTGAGTGATGAAAAGGGTCTGCTTTAAGACGACTCATGCATCGGTCAAACAGCCTATCTCTGGATTCGCGCTGCCATCGCTCGGCCAGCCATATATCCTTGAGAAAACACATTTTGGGTCAGCAAACTGCCATCACTGCTACATTGCGCCTCCCAATCGACAACCCAATCTAGCGCATACTAAAAAAAGTAGCGTTCATTACACCATGCCCCACGCAACCGATGCCCACGCCGCCGTTCTCGCCGAAATCGATGCCCAATTATCTAATCGCCATATCGATCTGGACCCGGCAGGCTACTTTTTGGTTTATCTCGACGAGACAACCCTTTATGCTAAGCACTTCGGCATGGTGGTTGATGATACTGGCCTCGCGATCGATCCGGAAACCGGTAAACCCTTGCCAGCCAAAGGCAAAATTGAAACACCATTACTGGGTGTTTACAGCGGTCGCACCGCAAAAGAAGTATGTGTCAAACTCTTCGAAGAGACCAAGTTAGCGCTTCAGCCCAGCCATGCCGCCTACCTGGGGCGCGAGTTGGTGCGCGCCGAAATCGCACTCCTCGCCGGCACAGAGTATATCCAAGACTAGCTGTAATCAGATCTAGTCTTATGTTCGGCATGAGTTTGTGGCGCGCAAGTCGTACTGTGCTCACTCTTTCTCGTGATCGCCAACCCCACTTTTGTTTGGCACTACCCAGACTCAAGGGGCAGGGTGACTAGGCTGAATTGAGGTGTGATCGCGTCACTGTATGGCTTGGGCAGCAAATTACCCCAAGTCATGTGCTTTTACGGCTCACGTGCTTTTACGGCTCACCCCGAATCAAGTGATAGCCGAAGGGCGGCTGATCCAACATTTCGAGATAGTTGGTGCTCAGATAGGGTGCAAAGTCTGCTTGATTGAGGATATGCCGCCCAAAAAAGGCAGTGGTCAAACCCTTAATGCCAGCGCGCGTACTTTGGGGATCGCCGCCAATAAGTTCGGGTGGCACGGGAAAAGCGCCATCGCTATCAGCACTTAGAAAGGAAAAGTGGGTACCGCGATCAACCAAAACCAAGTAACGATCGCGACTGCCTAGCCAACAAAACGGTTCAATCTGCTCGGGTAGGGGTGGTGCAATAAAGTCGCTGGTGCCGGCAACCATCAATGTCGGGATTTCGACTTGACCAAAGCCTTCGGGCCCAAAGAAGGTATTGCCGATGCTGTTCATGGTCATCACCGCTTGAATACGCGGGTCACTGAAATCGGGAAACTCAGGAATGGTTTGGGCAACGCACTGCAGCAGTTCAGCCAGATTAAAACTGCTCAACAGAGCCCGATCATCGCATTGAGCCTGAAGGCGGGCTGCTTGCCACTGAGCCCCTGCCACATGGAAGGCGGTAGCACCGCCCAAGGATTGGCCAATGACACCCACGCGGCGGGTATCAATGCGGGGATTATCTGCCAAAGCATCAAGAAGTTCGGGAATATCTCGCGATCGTTGCACCAGTGCTTCGGGGTTAATGGGTGAAGCTAAACCAGCTGTGAGCTGCTGATAACGGCGAGCATTGGTATTTGGATCTTCGAGGGCGACCACGGCATAGCCCCAGGAGGCTAAATGCTCTGCCAAATAGCTAAAGGTCTCCCGGCTGGACGCTAAGCCATGAATAATCACAATTAGAGGCAGACCCTGGCCTTCTGGCAGATACAGATCACTAATCACCCGCCGCTGCCCGTTGGTCTCGGTATCGTAACTAAACACAAACGGTTCGCGCTGCCACGTCAGACGACCTAGCTCATGCAGCGGCTCACTGAATTCTGTCTCGACCTCCGTGAAGTAAGAGTCTGCTCGCAAGCTGGCCACCTGGGCCTCCGCTTCACCAAAAATCTGGCTGGCCGAGTTAACGGCATTGAGGGTTGAACGTAAGTCAAC
The DNA here is from genome assembly GCA_964484905.1 of uncultured bacterium. Classification (GTDB taxonomy): domain Bacteria; phylum Cyanobacteriota; class Cyanobacteriia; order Thermostichales; family PCC-7336; genus CAZAGN01. Next base: position 45,466 of record CAZAGN010000010.1, read on the forward strand.
GGCCAGTGTGGGTAGAGGATAGTAGCGAATCGCATTCATGAGGGTGAGTCCCTCGTTGGCAGCCGCCAAGACAAAGGCGGCCCGTGTTGCGCTCAGGGCAGACTCAGGGGCACGCGTAATCAAAATCGAGCTGAGGTTTGTCAGTAAGCGACGGCCAACATCGGTTGCCGCAAAACGGTCTACGGCCGCCGCACCAAAATCGAACCGCCGACTCAGTAACGCCCGTAGTTGCTCCTGCTCGGTCGGGCTTACGCGGCTGGCCAAAGAGCGTAGATCACGGCTGATCTCGCCAGTTTCGACGAATGTTTCTAGAGAACTGACGGAAATGCTCACCTCAAGGGGTGCCAGCGTAATCACGATGTCTTCAGCCGCCCGAGCGGTGGGCGTCATGCCTGCCAATACCAGTCCCAAGCCTAGTGCTCGCCACATAACCCCATATCCCAGTAACCCTACAGAGAGAATACGCGGTTTCTTTACCTGTTGTTGCTAGTGACAGCAGTTTTAGCGGCGTTTTGGTTTTGGTGCTGTCTTATTTCACAATCATGCCCAGCTCAAGCTCGCCGTTAGTTCTGACGCTTAGACCAACGCACTAGGTACTCTTCACCGCGCCGCTTCGCGATTGAGCTGCGCGGTTGCTCGATGATGCCTGTCTCAAAGTAGGGACTAAATAGGGTCTCTAGCTCTTTTAAGGTTGTGCCGTAGGGAGGCCCCCCCGAGCGCGTATGTGCCCAAAATAAGCCAATCAGTTGACCTTGCGGTGCCAACAAATCAGCAACTAGG
>CAZAGN010000011.1:0-3968 GCA_964484905.1 uncultured bacterium
CTCAGTTCCAGCCCAACCCCCAAGAAATGGCCGATATCTTGAGTTATCTCAAGAGCCTCTAAAGCAGCTGATTTGGTAAGTTGTCCTGACTTTGGCTGTACTGACTGTGTGAGTCATGCCCTTGCCAGCCGTCATCTCGCTAGGCTACTGGAGTCATTCATTTCAGACAAAAGTACTTAGAAAAGCACAGTTTAGAGAGAAAGTTACGTTGAGGTGGCTGGGCGAGCTTTTAGGCAGGCGCCGACTCTAACGTACAGCCATACTTTCATCAATGATCTTTGAATCACAGACTACGTCGCTACGAGCTTGGTGAGCGCAGAAGAAGAGTTGTATGCGAATGGCACAGGCGTGATTTGAACACGCGACCAAGGGCTTATGAGTCCCCTGCTCTACCGCTGAGCTACTGTGCCAGGCGAAAATCGCTTACTGATCGTAACACCTAGAAGGCGGTATGTGACAAGGTGTTGCATGTGGCCATCAACGCCGCAATCGCCCTAGCAAACTGACCTATAATCGGTAACGCTTTGCTACGTTTGCGATTACCATGGCCTCCTCTGCTCCCCTGCTTCTGCGTGCTGCCCAAGGTGAAACTCTGGATCGTCCACCCGTTTGGATGATGCGCCAAGCGGGGCGCTACATGAAAATTTACCGCGACCTGCGCGAAAAGTATGGCTTTAAGGAGCGCTGCGAGAAGCCCGAACTCGCGATCGAGATCTCTTTGCAGCCCTACCGCGCCTTTCAGCCCGATGGCGTCATTATGTTCTCCGATATCCTCACGCCCCTTGATGGCATGGGGATTCCCTTTGAGCTGCAAGAGAGTGTTGGCCCCCAAATTCAGCCACCGCTGCGGACGCAAGCGCAGATCGATCACGTGCGGTTGCTAGAACCTGCCGAGAGTCTGCCGTTTATCAAAACGATTTTGGGTGAGCTGCGCAAAGAAGTTGGCGACACGGCGACTGTATTGGGCTTTGTCGGTGCGCCTTGGACGCTCGCAGCCTATGCCGTGGAAGGGGCGAGCTCCAAAGATTATGCCCACATGAAAGAAATGGCCTACCGCGAACCGGCCATGCTGCATCAGCTTTTGGCCAAGTTGGCCGACTCGATTGCCCGCTATGTGATCTACCAAATTGAGTGTGGTGCGCAGGTCGTCCAGATTTTTGATACCTGGGCCGGTCAGCTGCACCCAACGGACTACGAAGCCTGGGCTTTGCCCTACACGCAGCGGATTGTCATGCAAGTAAAAGCGAAATATCCGCAAACACCGCTGATTCTTTATATCAACGGTAGCGGTGGCCTGCTGGAGCGGGTGGGGCGTACTGGTGTTGACATTATGAGTGTTGACTGGATGAGCGAGATGCGTGAAGCGCGGCAACGCTTGGGCAACCTGAGCGTGCAAGGCAACCTCGAGCCGATGGTGCTTTTGGGCGATCGCGAGGTGATCAAAGAGCGCATCGAAGCCGTTATTCGCGGCGCTGGCCCCACCGGTCATATTATGAACCTCGGTCACGGCATTCACCGCACCACCCCCGAAGACAACGTTAAGTTCTACTTCGATACCGTGCGAGCATTCTCCCATAGCCGTTGAGAAACGCTAACGTTGCGTAGCAGCAGCAGCACTAAAGTCAGCAACGCTGTTTCCTAAGTTTTGCTGATGTTACCTGCGAAACAGGCCCAGACTGCGGTACAACCGAATATAGGATCACTTCGCGATCGCTATGTACCGCACGTCCCTCCTCTCTGATCTGATCGAGGCCGTGCCATCGGTACGTTCACAGGTCTTTTTCAAATCGTCCCTCGTGGCGCTATGTCATGCTCTCGAAGATTTAGTGCTGTCGGGCACTGGCAAACCGATTCTGTTTGCGAACTTCCAAAAAGAGCGCTACTACCGCCAAGAAGCACACCGTTACCATCGCCTCAGTGATATTGCCGCCGAAGTATACGTTTTGGCAACGCCCGAAACAGACTTTCATCAGGAGGATGTCCCTTTTACGGCGGTGGCCCTCGACCCGGATGATCCGCTTACGAACGAGTGGCATCTGATTATTATTGATGAGGCTTATTGCGCCTGCTTGATTTGTCGCGAGCGGGTACTGCCTGCCGATAGCGATACGATGCGTCAGTTTGAGGGCTACTGGAGTTTTGAACCCCTGAGTTCGATCGCCGCCGCCCAATGCCTGATTCAGAAAATTCAGACCTACCGCCCCGATCTGAAGGCGCATCTCGATGCCATGCTGGAAACCCTGGCGATTCGTTTGACTAAGCCAGCACCCACCGCCGTAATTCCGAGCTGGCAAACACCTTTTGCTGATCGGCTGATGCTGTATTTGCAAGCGGGCCAGTACAAGCTCCAGCGGGCCTACCGTCGCCAAGAGCAGCAAGCACGTAAAGAGAGTCTGATCCACGAAATTACAACGGCGATTCGTCAATCGCTTGATCCGGAGTCGATTTATACGATTGCGGTACAGGCGGTCGGTGAGGCGCTAGCGGCTGATCGCTGCATTCTCTATCGCTGTAGCGAAACCCAGATGCAGGTGACCCTCAACTATGAGTATCGCCACGAGGCTGTGCCCAGCATTGTCGGGCAAACGTGGCCGGTGCATCGTAACCCTCTTTTAGGCGCGGCCATGCGCCAGGGTGAGCCGGTACAGCAACGGGGAGCACCTGGGGCGATCGCGAGCCTTTGGAAGCAGTGGCAGATTTGTGCCTGGCTAGCGGTGCCGATTATGTACCAGGGGCGGGTGCTGGGCATGCTGGAGCTGCACCACCGCGACTGTAGTCTCGAGGCGTGGCCCGCTGTCGATGTAGAGTTGGTGCAGGCGGTGGCGTTACAGTTGGGGGTCGCTCTCATTCAGGCGGATGCCTACGAAAATGTTACCCGCCTCAATCATGAGCTGGCCGAGCTGGATCAGGCGAAAACGAATCTGATTGCGATTACGGGTCATGAGTTGCGCACGCCCCTATCAACGATTCAGGTCTGTTTGGAGTCCTTGGCGACCGAGCCTGATATGGATTTGGCAATCCGCCAGATTATGCTGGATACAGCCTTGCAGGATGCGGCGCGCTTGCGGCAGGTGGTCGAAGACTTGTTGATGTTAACCCGCCTCGAAAGTGGACGAGTCGAGTGGCACCCAGAGCTGATGCCTGCCACAGAGTGTGTCGATTTGGCGGTCAGTAGTTTGCGATCCCAAACTCTCCTCCCGTCAATCAGCATCGATATCAGTGCTCAGCTGCCGATGTTGGAGGTGGACGGCGAGTGGTTGGTACAGGTACTGCGCAAGTTGCTAGATAACGCCTGCAAGTTTACGCCAACCCAGGGCGAGATTACGATTACAGCCGTCCTTGAGACGTTGCCGGTACGGGCCGTGCGTTTTACGGTGGCGGATACCGGGCGCGGCATTGAGCCGGATCGCCTGCCGCGTATTTTTGAGCGCTTTTATCAGGAAGAGGGCTCATTACGCCGGACAGCTGGTGGCACAGGCTTGGGTTTAGCCATTTGCCAGCAGATTATTCAGGCGATGGGTGGCCGTATTTGGGCGGAATCAGGCGGTCGCGATCAGGGCAGTGCCTTTCACTTTACGGTGCCGATCGCGAAACGACCCTCTCTGGCTGCTTAGGCCCATGGCTTTCGATCCGGCGATGCTAGGGGCGATTGAGCAGCAGTTGCGCCCCAAACAGCGCGTGATGAGCCAATGGATGCAGGGGCGGATGGCAGTCTCGGCGGTACCGGGGGCCGGTAAATCGACAGGCATGGCAGGGGGGGCAGCGGTAGTGATTGCCCGCGAACGCCTCAATCGTGGTCGCCAATTGTTGGTGGTTACCTTTACCCGCTCGGCAGCGGCCCAAATTCGTGACAAAATTCGCCGCCATCTCAAGGCGCTTAATCTGTCTGCCGGTAGCTTTACAGTCCAAACCATTCACGCCCTCAGTTTGCAGATTGCCAGCCAAGCGCCCGATGTCTCTGGCCTTGA
>CAZAGN010000011.1:4068-15564 GCA_964484905.1 uncultured bacterium
TTCACGCCCTCAGTTTGCAGATTGCCAGCCAAGCGCCCGATGTCTCTGGCCTTGACCCTAATTTTGTGATTATTACGGATGTTGAGCAGAAGCAACTGCTGCGGAAGGCGGTTGACCAGTGGCTGGCTGATCAGCCCCGCTTGGCAGAGTTGCTGCTTGAGGGGCAAAACTTTGATGGCGAAGAAAGTGAGCGTCTTCGTCGTCTGACTGCCCTACGGACAAAGATCTTGCCGGAATTGGCAGCGACGGTGATCAAAGAAGCCAAAAGCTCCAATTTGAGACCGGCTGACTTGTTCGCGATCGCGAGCCAAGCACCGGCTGAACCCTATCCGGCCTTACTGATTGCCGCTCAACTCTTTGAGCGCTTTGAGAGGGTACGGAATGCCACGGGTGACGCCCTCATCGACTACGACGATATGACCCAAGCGGCCTTACGGGCGCTCAACGAGCCAACAATTCGGCAGCACTGGCAGCAACGAGTGTTTGCGGTCTTTGAAGATGAGGCCCAAGATTCAAGCTGGCAGCAAAAAGAACTGCTCGAGATCCTGGCTACCGACCCCGCCACAGGTGTTTGTAACTATGTGCGGGTGGGTGATCCCAACCAGGCGATAAACTCTACCTTTACGCCCGCTGACCCCCACTTTTTTCGGCTATTTTGCCAAGCCTGTGTGGCTGAGCAGCAATTTTTTAGCATGACCCAAGCCGGTCGTAGCCACCGCGCGATCATTGCCGCTGCCAATATTGTCCATCGCGCCGCCAATCAACTGCGCGACTGGGGCCATAATCCACCCTTTAGTCTTCAAGATATTGAGCCTGTGCCTGAGGATGACCCGCAGCCTAACGCAAACCCCGAAGGGCCGGGGTTATCGATTCGCTATCCGGCAACGATTACCGCCGAAGTTCAAGAGATTGGCACGCGGGTCTGTGCTCTCTTGCAGGCGAACCCGGGTCACAGCGCGGCGATTTTGGTGCGCCACAAAGCCCAAGCCAGTGTGATTTATCGCGAACTAGAGCCGATCGCGACGGCTGCCGGTATCCCTTTGTTAGATGCGATCAAAAACACCCGCCGTTATGCTGTGCCGGGCGATTTGCTCGCGATCTGTCAGTTTCTCCAACGCCCTCAGTCGGCGCAAATGCTGCGGGCGGCCCTTGAGGTGCTCTATCAGCGCGAGCAAATTCCTAAATTTGAGTTTGACCGACTTGCCAGTCAGCCCGAGGTGTTGCTTTATCCCAGCCCGCTTGCCCCCGCATGGCCGGAGACAGCGCCCGTCCGCGCGGTCTGTCATGCCCTGCTGCGAGCCAGTACCGAACTCGCGATCGCGCCGCTGCTGCTACTCATTGCCCAGCGCCTTGGCTATGACGCGGATGAGCTGGCCACCACCGACAAACTCGTGGATCAAATTTACCGAGCTACTGGCCAGCGGGCTGCTACCCTCCCGGTCGCGATCGCGAGCCTGACCGAAATCCTCAGCGATGTCCAATTTAAGCCCGTGGATGCCAGCGCCGACTCGGCCCTCACCCGCCCCAATCAAATTACCCTGATGACGATGCACAGCGCCAAAGGACTGGATTGGGATTATGTCTTCTTGCCCTTTATTCATAAAAAAACCTTTCCCGGCGAGCCCTATTTCCCACATCCCTTTCTAGGTGAACTAGACCTGAGCGATGTTGCCCGGGCCCAACTACGGGCCCATCTGCACCACCAACCCATGCCCAACCTGAGCGTTGCCCAAGCCCAAGCCGACCAGCTCAAAGCTGCCGAAGAACTGCGCCTGCTCTACGTCGGTATGACCCGCGCCAAACGTCTTTTGGCGCTCAGTGCGGCCCGTCAAGCTCCCTTCTCGTGGGGCAATCCCGACAGCCTCAGCGATATGTCACCTTCGCCATTGCTGACAGAGTTAGCTAAGCAAAAGCTTCTTATCGAAGCAGCGCAGTCGGGTCGCAACCGCTAGAAGCGCTCACCAATGTTGAAGTGGAACTGTCCAGTGCTAAAGTTACGAAAGCCATAGTCAATACGCAGCGAGCCCACAGGCGACTGAATCCGGACACCGACACCGACACCCAAACCACTGCCCGGACGACCCAGCCGCGCTGTTGGATCGCCAATGACACCAGAATTAGAACCTAAGCTGGTGCCGTAATCGGCAAAGACAACACCGCCGACAGCATTAAATACCGGAAAACGATACTCGGCTGTTGCCAAAGCATAGGAACGGCTAGCGCCAATGGTCCCCTCATCCCAACCTCGCACTGAGTTACCACCGCCCAGCAAAAACGCATCGTAGGGTGCCAGGGAGCCAATCACCGTTCCCAAGCGAACGTCTAGAGCTAAAACTTCCTGAGTGTCTTCATTACGGTTGGGGAAAGCACCGAACGCCACAGGCAGATAGCGACTGTAGCTCGTCTCAAGGCGGTTATTGGTGATACCGTTAGCCAACACAGCCACTGACTGATCACTTGAAAAGCGAAATACGCTGCCGGACGTTGTCCGCTCTGTGCTATCACGATTGTCGTTCACCAAACCAAAGCGCAAACTGGTGTAGTTATCCCCTGTCGCCTCATTAAATGCCAGTTGGTTTTCTGGAACTTGGTTGCGAATATCAACAAATTGCTGCTGTAACCCCAGACTTGCCCGAAGCTTGGGCGCAAGATTGCGCGAAAATGTAACCCCTGCACCCTGACGGCGGATGTCTTGGCCATCATCGTAGATGTTGTTGCGATTGATACGGCTGTAAATGCTGACGTTGTAGGCAGTGGGCGTATCCCAGTGGGCAATCCAGGGGTTGGTGTAGTTGATGTCGTAAAGGGTTTCCTGAGTGCCAAGCTGAATATCAAAACTCGCTCGTTGGGCATTACCACCCAAGTTTTGCTCGGACAAACTAATGGTGCCAAAGGTTCCCGTTGAAGAGCTGACACCTGCACCGGCTGATAAAGCACCGGTATTGCGCTCTTCGACCGAGACGGTTGCAATCACACGGCCATCACTCGAACCAGGCTCAAGGGAAAGGTTGACATCCTGAAAAAGATTGAGATCAAAAACCCGCTGCAGGTCATCTTGGACTGTGTCACGGTTAAAAATATCGCCAGGCTGAAGGCTCAATTCGCGGGTAACGATAAAATCGCGAGTTTTGGTATTGCCATCAACGCGGATATCTTCGATTTCGCCTTCGCTAACATCGATGACCACAGCGCCACTTGCTTCGGTACGCACGTCAGCAACCTGTGCTAGCACGTAGCCATTGTTGACATACCAATCTTCAACAAAGCTCACGCCAGCTTGCAAATCACCAAAGTTGAGCACAGCATTAACTTGGTCTTCAAAGGCTTCGGTAAGCACATCCTCTGGTAGAACGCGGGCGTTTTCACTGCTGATAGTGGTCACAATCGGGTTGGGTTCAACAAAAAACGTAACCCGCACACCCAGATCCGTATCTGACGGCAGGGCTTCGACGTTAGCGAAAAAGCCGGTGGCAAAGACAGCGCTGATATCTTCTTGCAGGCGGCTGCGGGTGCTGGTAGCCCCAGGGCGGGTGCTGATGGCCTGATACACACGATCAATCAAATCTGGGTCAGTGGTGCCCTCAACGACCACTTCAGCGACCAACACTTCAGGTTCGGCTTGGGTCGGGGTAGCTGGGGTAACCGGTACAGCGGGTTCACTCGCATCAGGCTCAGGCACTTGGGCAAATACAGACAGCGGTAGTGCTGCGACAGCAAGACTCAGTAGCCAAGGCCCATACTTCATCATATTCACCCCATCCCTCAGGGCAGATTATAGCAGCAGGCTTTGCGAGCCGCGATGCGCAGGCTTGCAAGGTGAGGCAGAGATAGATGTTGCCAGCCCAAATCTGACTCTAACGCGATAGCTGCCACCCACAGTTATGACTTGAGGATGAGGACATGTGGACAATGCACCCACATAGAAATCTTGCACAGGCATAATCCTGCACAGACATCATGAGGTGAATATGCAGTTGCCCAGATTCGTACGATTGCTGGGCTCACCCAATCAATCGTTGCCTAGAGACGACCACGCAGGAGTTGTGCCATCTCGTTATGACGCGGTGAGGCTTCAAGGGCGACTTCATCCGAAATGCGGCCCTCTTCGTAAAGGTTGTATAGTGATTGGTTCATGGTCTGCATACCGTCATAGGTTGACTGCGGAATCAAAGCCTCGATTTCGTCAATCTGACCGCGTCTGATGTAGTCTTTGATCGCATCGGTGTTGATCAAAATTTCGTGGGCGGCAGCTCGTTTGCCATCAGTGGTTTTGACGAGGGTTTGAGCAATAACCGACACTAAAGTTTCGGCAATTTGCAGCCGCATTGCTTCTTGCTCGTCGGGTTGGTAGATGTTGAGCAAGCGCTCAATGGTTTTGACAGCACTGTTGGTGTGCAGGGTACCAAAAACCAAGTGACCGGTTTGGGCGGCTTTGAGGGCCGTGTCTACGGTTTCGCGATCGCGCATTTCGCCAATCAGGAGAATATCCGGATCTTCCCGTAGCGAGGCTTTGAGGGCGTTCGCAAATTCACGGGTGTGAATACCCACCTCGCGTTGACGGACTAAAGATTTTTGACTGGTATGAACAAATTCAATCGGATCTTCGATGGAAATAATGTGTTTTGGATGTGTTTTATTGATGTAATCGACCATTGCCGCCAGAGTTGTCGATTTACCGGAACCAGTAGGGCCAGTCACCAAGACAAGACCTTTGTGTTGATCGGAGATGTCGCGGAAGACATCGGGCAGGCTCAACTGCTCCATGCTCAGAATAGTCAGCGGAATCAAGCGCAAGACCATAGCCGGGCCCATGAGGGAGATGAAAACGTTGACCCGACAGCGCACCAGCCCTTCGTACTGAATGGCTGTGTCTAACTCCAGGCGATCTTCAAACTCGCTAATTTGCTCTTCACCCAGTGATTCGTAGAGCCAGTCGTAAAAAACAGCGTGGGTGGTGACAGGGTGGTTTGTGATGATCATGTCGCCGCGTTTACGCATCCGAGGAACTTCACCAACACCCAGATGGACATCTGAAATACCACTGGCATGGGCTTCTTCGATGAGTTGCTTGAGGGTGACATGATTGCCACCCGAACCGCGAGCGGGTCGGTAGCGACGTGCTGTCGGTGCTTGTGCTGGCACTGCTACTGCAGGCGCGTGTTGTGCAACGGCCATCGTGTCAAGCATCATCCCGGCAGGCATTGGCATTTGGGGAGGCGCAGCCGTAACGGTATTGAAGCCAGTGGCAGGGTTGGCGCTGGTCTGAGTTGGCGTGTTTAGCGCCGATGGTGGCAGGGGTGGGGTAACACGCTGGGGCTGAAGCGGTGCTTGGGTAGCGCCTTGAGGCTCGAGAATATCCATGACTGTGCGGTCTGACTGGGTTGCCTCAATTTGGGAGGGGGTTGGTGAAACCGGCGGGCGCTTGAGATTGGGCGGTAGTTTGGCTGTGAGGTTGGGTGGCAAGCTGCCGGAGGCGGCGCGTAAGGAAGGTGCCTGGCGAGATGGGTCAGCTTGGGTTAGTTGGGGCTCGTTGGTCGCGTCGCTCATAAGAACCTCGACAGTCATTGCTCCCATTCTAGGGGCTGAGGCTGAAGTGGGTGAATGCGTGCTGATCTTGAAAATTAGTAGCTGTATGGTCGTTCCCCTCAAGGATGAGACAGTTTTAGTCCCCCATGCCTCAGCGGAACTTGAGTTCGGGGCGATTCCAGTTCCCTGATGAATGTCTCACTCCTATTCTGAATGACTGTAGGTATTGACACGTCATGACCTTGGGTGCATTGCGGGCACAACGATTGCCGGCACAACGATTGCCAACGCAGTAGTTAATCTTACAGATTGATTTCGCAATGTTTGAGTCTGGCGCATTCCGGGATCTGGACAACGCCAGTGCTTGCTCTGATCGCCGCTGGGAGGGGTCGCCTAGAATGGGGTGGATTAGCAGGGCAAGCTGTGAGTGTATACGGTACCGAGTCAGAACAGTTTTATGAGCACGCCCTCTGCTGGCTAGGCCGATCGCGACAGGTGTATCGCCTACTCAGCGAAGCCGTAATGCCGCCCGTTTCGACCTGGGTGCGCGGCGATAGTGAAGCGCGGGGTTTGTCGGCTTGGCAACCGAGCGAAATCCGCACGTTTTTATTCCCGGTCGTGAATTTTAGCGATCGCGAGACGGGCGTCCTGACCTGTGAGGCCCTGCTGTTATGTGGCAACGGCAACTATTACAATCCCTGTGATGCGGCACTCGTGGTGTTTGTGCAGCGCCCCCAAGAAGCCTTTAGCCAACTGTTGCAGCGCATTCGCCAAACCGAGGCGATGATTTTGCGCGCCCCCGAAATTGCAATGACAACTGAACACGTCAGCCTCAGCAAGCGCGGCCAAGACTACATCAACACCCGTTATCTGATTTGGCCCTATCAGCTGTCTGAGGCGATGGCTGATACGTTGACAGCGCAGGCATTTTGCTTGATTACCTTTGCGCCGCAGTTACTGCTGTACGTCTAGGGGCTTGCCAGACCTGATGGTGCTAACTCGGATCGATGTACATTAAAACCTGGCCATACTCGACGGGCTGCGCATTGCTGGCCACAATTTCGACCACCCGACCGTTTACTTCGGCCTCAATCTCGTTCATCAGTTTCATCGCTTCGATAATGCAGACAGTTTGGCCGGCATCAACGCGATCCCCTTGACGGGTAAAGGGCGGTTCATCAGGCGCCGGAGCGGCATAAAACGTCCCGACCATGGGTGAGGTAATGGCAACCCAATCGGGGTGGGGGCCAGCAGGAGCTACCGGTTCGGGTGCAGCCACAGGCGTCGGTGCAGGGGCCGCAACAGCAACAGGGGCAGGTGCAAGGGTTGCCTTTTGCAACGACAACTTGAAGTCGCCTGCTTCGAGGCTCAGGGTCGCGATCGTGCTGCTATCAAAGGTCTCGATCAGATCCCGAATTACTTGCCAATCTAAATCACTCACACCCGCACACTCCCTAGGTTATTCGCCTTGCAACTATTCGCGCCCAAGGTAGCTGTCCGTACGGGTATCGATTCGAATGCGCTCACCCACTTTGATAAAGAGGGGCACCTGAATCTCGGCACCCGTCTCAAGCTTGGCCGGTTTTGTGCCGCCTGTGGCCGTATCACCCTTCACGCCCGGATCCGTTTCAATAATCTCGAGGGTAACGGTGTTAGGCAGTTCGACCGTAATCACCTGACCATTCCAGGTCACAACGGCCACTTCCATTTGCTCTTTGAGGTACTTGACTGGATCGCCAATTTGAGCATCGCTGAGCGATACCTGCTCGTAGGACTGCATATCCATAAAGACGTAGGCGTCGCCTTCGGGATAGAGGTACTGCATATCCACTTTTTCGATATTGGCTTGGGGCACCGTCTCACCGGCCCGGAAGGTGCGTTCCATGGAGTTGCCCGTTTGCATGTTTTTCAGCTTGGTTCGCACAAAAGCTGCCCCTTTGCCCGGTTTCACATGCAAAAACTCAATTACTTTCCAGGGACTGCCATCCAACTCAATTGAGGTGCCGGGCCGAAAGTCGTTACTAGAAATCATGCAGACGCACACCACAGAATCGGCTCAATTGTACCGTGCGGCGGTGGGTGATTCGCGTGCGTCAGGATTCTTGCTGCCAGCAACCCCGTAACCGGACAAAACCGATCGGTCACAACACGATAGTCACAGGAGGGCGCTCCCACGGCCTGCCGACAATTTCGGCTGCTTTGCCTGCAGCAGCACGATTTCAGGCAAGGCGATCTCTGATCGAGCAGACCTACTTACGACCGTTAGCGTACTGCTTCAGGAACGCCTGGGAAATGCCATAAAGAATCAGCGCCAAAATCACGATCCCAATCGGCAAAACAAGCCAATTTTGCTGCAACGCCCGGGCAATCACGCGCCAGAAGGCCAAGTTCGCCACAGTCCGCCGATTGGGTGCATCCCGCAAAAAGCGCAACGTGTACGCACTCTGGTCAAAGGCAGTCGGATTACCAAAGATATTAATCAGCGCCGTATCGCCTTTGAACTGATAGAACCAGGCATCACGATAAAACACCTCCTGGATATGACTCAGACCACTATTGGCCTGGGCTGCCAAAGCCATCACAACATGCTCATTGCTCCAGGGGGAGAGAATTTGTCGTACCACCCCCTCACTATCGGGCAATGTTTGCAAAAACATATCGGGGTTAAGCTGTCGGCTTAGCAAACTCAGCAAACCAAAGCCACGGGTATCAAACACCTCCGGAATCGGGAAGGTTTCGCGCCGGCCAATACCAACCAAATGGCGCGAGCTGCGAATTGCCTCCGGTAGCTCACTGCCCAAGAAAGCCTCAAGCTGAATGCTTTGGGACTCGGTGATCCGGCCCATACGCTCGGCAAACATCAACATGGTCATGATGTCGTTGGCTGTTGGGCTATCGGGCAGCACAATCGCCGTTCCCGAGAGATCTTGAGGCGCACTAAACGGAAAACCACCAAAGGTCATCAGTTCTAGGTTGGGTATTTCTACTACCTGCTCGCGAGCCAAGTTAAAGTTTGTTGTGGCATGGAGCGTGCCCCACAGCTGCTCGGCAAAGGTACTGGAGCGGCAGGCTTGACGTTCGCGGGCATTGAGGCGGAAGCCAATGGTCATTTGGGTATTAGGGCGCACTTGCAAGGGCGGGATCGTAATTTCGGTGTTGATGTTGCTGCGGCTATCGATGGTTGAAATCCGATCACCGGCAATGACCACATCATCCAGCAAAACTTCTACGGCTGAAGTACGCGGGTTAAGCTGTGGCCCGTGGCTGTAATGCAGGTTCATGCGGCTGCCATTCAGCAACTGGATATTGGGCAGGGTGCGGAAGTCAAAGCTAATGTTACCCCCACCACGAATTGTGGTGTCGGTAATGGGCTGGCGACTGAGGAAGCGCAGATCGCTGAGCGTAAAACTTGACTGATCGGGTAAGTACCCTGGCCAATCAAATAGGCCCGGTGACAGCGGCTGGGTCATGGTCGCGACAATGAGGGCTTGGCCCGTACCAATGGTTGAAATCGAGGTGCCATCAGCGGCTGTTGTCTGCTGCGCGAGATAGGCAACACTCTTGTCTACCCCTTCAACATCGTTGCCTGAGATGGCCAAGACAAGGTTACGTTCGTCGTTGACCGTGCTCAAGAGCAAATAGCCAACATCGGGGGGCAGGGCGGTGCCGTTAGCATCGTTAATGCGGTTGCCGTCGATCTCCAGAGGCGAGTCCAGCTCACTGAGCTGGGGAAACTGGGAGGGAGTACCGATAATCGCGACCGACTCGCCCCGCTCGACATCCTCAAGGCTGGTAATGACCCGGGTTTCGAGGGGGCGGAAGCTGACAATGCGCCCAACCTTGGCATGGAAGGTCGCCGCCTGAGTAAGCCAATCGGAGGTAACGGTTTCGGGCAATAAATAAGCAATCTTGTCTACCTCGAGGCCCAGTTCATCCAAAAAGGGATAGGGGTAGCGGCTAAAGTCGAGCACAATCGGCTGCGGCTGATAGGTAAAGACAATGCTGGAATCGGGCATGATCTCCGTCCAAAGAGACGGATCATCGGGGTCTTGGCAAATGGGGTCATTGACCTGTTGCGCAATCAGGCGAAAGACGTTGAAATCCTGCAAGACTTCTGCCGGGATCTCGGCAACAACGTTGGCCAGCTGGCCACCGATACGATCCAGCGGGAAACTGGCGACGGTACGCTCATTAACTTCCAGCACCAGATTTGACTTTTCGGGAATCAGGGCGGGGGAGTGCTGGAAACGGATAATTGCTCGGGCGCCACTGACATCCCAATTGTTAGGAATCGTGAAGCCTAACTCAGAGCGAGCCTGAATGCCCCGCAGCCGTAGCGAGGGGCCAACACTGAGGCTGCGGTCAAACATCAGCGAATATTCTTGGGACGGGATCGCTGTGTCGCTGGGTGACGCAACGGTGGTTTGGGTGGGTGGGGCGGGCCGCAGCACAGGCAGTTGCGCTGGGGGCGGCGGTGCGGGTACGGCAAACTGACGAATGAGGGAATCTTCGAGGCGCTGCACATCGTTGGCAGTTTGGGCTAGGGCCACGGTGGGCGCAAGGGTGGCCAAAACAGCAAACAGCCAGAGGGAGCGTACCATGAGTTACCTCAGCAAGGAAGGCGAAATATCTGTGGGTGGGAAGAGCCCTAGCCAAGCCAAATTTTGGGTGTAGTAGGCACGGTCGTTGTCCCAAATGCCCCCGCTATAGGTTGGCCACAGTTTTTCCTTCTCGATTTTAGCGGCCAAGTCTGGATTGGTCAGGCTAAGGGCCAATTCGAGCATGCCGAACTGAGCGGTAGATTCAAAATCAACGGCAGGCTCACCGTTTAGGTTAATCGCAGCCGCAATGGAATCAGGCCAGCGATCTTCGAAATAGCGGAGCTGGGTTTGGAGATAGCTACGGGCGCGGGGCTCGTTAAACAAAGCAGCATCCCAGGCGATCCGCCACCACACCCGAATCGCATCAAAGCTGTAGCGGCTGCGCAAGGATGCATTGGCCGGTAGGGGTGCAAATTGGTCGGTGGTGGGGTCAACCGCAACCCAGTCGGGTGGCAGTCCGGCCCTGGAGAGGGCGGTGGCTTGCTCGAGGGCAAAGTAGCTGCTGTCGATCAGACTTTGCCAGTCGCGGCTGGGGTCAATTTGGCTAAACAACCGGAACGCATAGGGGGCAAAATAGGACGGATTGAGCCAAAGTTGCGCTTCGGTGGGTTGGAAGGCGCGCTGGGGGCCAGGGATCAGGTAGCGGCGACCTGTGGCTGTAACCAGGGTGCCCCCATCCCAGATATCAGCTAGTTTTTCTTGGGCTAGCTCGAGATAGCGTGGTTCACCCCAGCGGCGATGACCCCAGATCAGGGCAGTAACGGCATCAATATCGGCATCGGTGGCAAAATTGGCGTCAATAATGCGCCAGGTACCATCAGGGTTTGGCCCCCATTGCCATAACCACAGTGAGTCGGGGGCATCAGACAGATCGGTTTCGCTATCAAGGTTTTGGGGCTGGTCGCGCCGCAGGTTCACTTCGGCCCAACTTAGGGTGCGATCAAAGGTGTCGCGATCGTCCATGAGGACAGCGCGCAGCATAGCGTAGGCTTGGCCTTCGGAGACGGTGCGGTCGTTATCTTCAAAATCGATGACGCGGCCATCAAACTGAATGAAGCGGTTTTTGTAGGCTTGCCAACTTTCTTCGAGCCAAGCACGGCGGGGCAGGGGGGTACTCGCAGCGGGTGCTTCGGGCGATGCTGGTGATGTCGCAGGGGCTGGTGTTGAAGGTTCTGGCGCTGAAGATTCGGGTGCTAAAAACTCTGGTGATGGAGGGGCTTGCGCTAGGGGTGTGGCAATCACGGCGGGGGGCGGCTCGCGTAGCAGCGGGTAGCTCAGACTGGCAAGCAGACCAACTGTCGTCACGATGATTACATTTCGCATCAAAAGCGCTCCCATTCGGGGGTTATACCCCGACGTTGCAGAAAGT
>CAZAGN010000011.1:15664-45749 GCA_964484905.1 uncultured bacterium
ATTTCGCATCAAAAGCGCTCCCATTCGGGGGTTATACCCCGACGTTGCAGAAAGTCTTGGGTGAGGCGATCAAGACGCTCATCGGTAACGCGGGTAGATTCGCCGAGCTGTAGTTGCTCTTGTCGTTCGGCTTGCAGTTCGCGCAGGACGGTGACGGGGCGCAAACGGGCATCCTCACCAAAGCGAATCGATTCTAGATCGCTCAAGGCGGTCAGGGCGATGGTATTTCCCGGATCAAGAGCCAACACTTGACCGTAGAGTTCTTGCGCTTCGGCGAAGCGGCCTTGGGCAAAACGTAGGCCCGCGAGGCCACTGATGTAGTCGAGGTTGGTGGGGTCTTGCTCTAAGAGAGCCAAATAGATGGTGGCGGCACCTTCTTGGTTGCCACTTTGGCGGTAAGCGTTGGCGAGCGCCAGGAGGATATCGGTATTATCGGGCTCGAGTTCCCGTGCTTGCTCGTAGAGGCGGACGGCGCTGTTGGCATCACCCCGTTGCAGTTGAACGTTAGCGAGGGCAAGGAGAGCGTCGCGATCGCGAGGGTTGACGTCCAAGATACGCTGATAGGCGGCAGCGGCAGTAGCCAGATCACCGGCTTCGATCGCGAGATCAGCTTCCAAATAAGCCACGGCAACGGCAGCAGGTGTGCCCCGTGTCAGCTCCCGTAAACTGGCCAGGCGAGCCTGAGCCGCAGCCGGATCGCGCTGGGCAATCACTTGTAACAGGCGCAACTGAACGCCGACGGCCATCGGATCAGCTTCGGCCAACGCGACATACAGGGGCTCACGGCGAGGGTCGGGGGGCAAGGCACCGACAAGACTGGTGAGCTCACCCGGTGGCTGGCGTACCGGAAAGCGGGTTAGCCAGCGCTCGATCAAAGCCTCAGCCGGCCCCTCGGAGAGAATGCCGACCTCAAAGGCGACGGCGGCGCGGGCTAATTCGGTAGCGAGATCGTCGGGATTTTGCCGCAGCATTTCGTCGTAGATTGCCAGGGCAGCGCGGGGATCATTTTGGGCAACGAGTAAGCCCGCCAGACTAATCTGGGCACCACGCAGGGTTTCGAGATCGCTGGGGCGGGCGGCGACCACAGCTTCGAGACGTTGGCGGGCGGTGGCGAGATTGCCCTCCCGGCGATCAATTTCAGCCAGCAGCAGCTCCGCTTCAAAGGGGGTGCGGTCGGTGACTGTGGCGACATAACGGGCGCGACTCTCACGGGCCGCCTCAAATTGGTTTTGCTCGAGCTGTAACTGCGCCAGCCGGAAGTCTAAGAAGGGGGCTGCGTCGCGGGGCAGGTTGGTGTAGAAATTTAGCAGCACCGGATCGGGCGGGTCGAGGCTGACCAGGGTTTGGGCGAGGGCTTGCTCTTGTTCGGGCGTGAGGCTCTGGATGCTCGCGATCGCCGCCCGGATCTCAGCGCGGGCCTGAGCCGGATACAGAAAGCCAAAGGGAAAGCGACTGAGGATGGGCTGAACCAGGGGACTGTCGCGATCGGCATTGGCCAGCACTTGCAATTCGAGAATCTGACGCTGGATTGGCAGAATCGGGTCATCGGGTGCCTGGGCAATCAGGCGGTCGTAGATGCCGAGGGCGGTGGTGGCTTCACTTGGGATTGTCGCGAAAAAGTCTGCCGCTTCCCGCAGGTTGGCCACACTGGCATCAGGGCGCTCAATGATTTGACGATACAAAGCAATCGCCCGATCTTGGGCACTGCCCGTGGAGACATCAGCGGCACTCGCAAGGCTCCGTAGGGCTTGGGCAATAATCGGCGCCGCGTTAGGGTCGCGACTGAAGGGTTCAAGAATCGCTAGGGCTTGTTGCGAGTTGCCGGTGCCCTGAAGGGCAATCGCATAGGCAATCAGTACCGACTCCGGCAAAGAGCGCCCCCCCTGTTGATACTGCTCAAACAGGGTTAAGGCCGCCTGATGCTCACCGGCATAGCTGCGAATTTCGGCAGTAGCCAGCAAGGCATCAAGATTACCCGGCTCGGCTTGGCGCACTTGGTCAAGATCTGTGAGGGCTTCGGCAAAGCGTTGTTGATAGCCCAGCAAGCGACCGCGATTGATGCGGGCTTCGCGGTTGTCGGGTTGCAGTTCTAGCAGGCGATTGAGAGCCGTGATCCCCTGAGCCTGCCACTCGGGGCGAAAGGTACCCAACAAACCGACCGTTTCGAGGGCCAGAATGTTGTCGGGGTCGAGACGCAATGCCGCTTGATAAGCATCCCAGGCCGCCGTATCGTCGCCCGCCCGTCGTAGGGCGATCGCGAGCCCCAGACGTGCTTCTACCAGCTCAGGAAAAGCCGCAATGGCTGCTTCAAAGGCGGCCACAGCCTCGGGTACCCGCTCAGCTTGCAACAAGCCAAAGGCCGCACCGACCGCATCCGGCAAGGGTTGGGCCCAGACCATCGCCGGTGCCGCCATTACGGGCATAATCGCGAGTCCGAGTAGCGGCCAACGCACCTAGTTGCCTCCTAGCAGGTCAAAGCCGGTCTTAATCCGGAAGCCAAACTCCGTCTTGCTAAAGGCATTACGGCTTTGGAGCGACAGCCCCACACGCAGATCACCCAGCGCCCGAAAATCGTAGAACGTCTCCAGAACATCGGGGCGTGGCAAGCCCAGGGCCTCCCGTGCTTGACGGTTGCTTAAACCATAGCCATAGGCAAGGCCAAAGCGCGAGTCTTCGAGCAGTAAATCAAAAATATTCAGGCCAATAGACCAGTTGCTGGCCCCCAGACCCAGGGTGCGGTTGCGGTAGAAGCCATACCGCCCAAAAAGACCAATGTTGGTTTCGGGCAAAAACCACTCGGCATTGATGCCATAGGCTTCCTCGCGATCGTTAAAGGCAACACCACTTTCGCCATCACTGCGAATCAGGCTAAAGGCTTCGGGAAAGGTCGTTTGGGTACCGCCATCAATACCAGCGACATAGGTGCCGCGCACAATCGCATCGCCCGTGCGATAGGCCACCTCGCCCGCAACCCCATTGAGGGCAAAATCGCCGATGTAGGGCGACGAGGAAAACACCATCACTCGCGTGTCTAAGTTGTCGGCAATCGTCCAATTCATAATCGCTGACTGACGCGAGCCGCCAATCCCCGCCGCCACCAAGGCCGGGTTTGTCTGAAACACCGGACTAAAGAAGTGGGTACCGTTGTCTTTCGCGAAGCTGTTACGGTCAAAGTATGACGTCACATCATTTTGGCCAATGATGAAACGCAGATTCGGATCATCAATAAATGGCGCTGCAGCCAAATACAGCTCGTTGATATCTGAGCGAAAAATATCACCGGCCGCGATATCAACGGCACCACCGATCAACGCTTGGCGATTGATCGGATAGACACCCGAAAACCGGACGCGGGGCGAACCTGAATCGCCCTCCTGGAGATAAATACCATCCAGTCGGAGTTGGGGCTGGCCTTCAAAGGGAGCGCGTTCTTGGGCGAATACAGGGTCTTCAGCTGTTGGCCGGGCTGCTGCTATGGGTGCGGCGGGTGTGGGTGCTACCACAGGCGGCATGGGCAATGGTTCAACGGCAGGTGCGGTTGCGGGGGGTGGTAGGGGCGGTGCCGTAACCGCCTGCGCCGATTCCACACTGACATCAAGCTTCTCTTGGGGCGGGATCTCACAGACGATATCGCAGTTTTCGGGCAAAATATCGCCACGAAAGCTACGGCTCTGGGGCAAACCATCAGCAATAAACCAGGCACTCGGATCGTCCTGAATGGTCGGATTAGCTTGGGCAAACTGGGGCTGCAGCCAAGTAAGAACGCGATAGCCCAGGGAGCGCTGCGGTTGCGTCGGCTGACTGGCGCGTTGCAGCATCTCTTGAATAAAGGCATCCTCTTGGGCTTGTTGGGCCGTTGCAGGCAGCGCAAAGCCGCCCAGGCCAGTGAGAAGGGAAAGCAACCCTGAGAATAGTTGCAGTGGGCGTGGCACGTTTTTCCCAGTTAACACCACATGTGGCGACAGAGTCAGGCCAAGACATGACTATGGCACCATAGCTGGCGTAAGTGTATCAACTATCTTTGGGGTTGGCTCGCAGACATAGAGGCGAACTCGCAGCGGCTTCAGTTGTGGTTAGAGCCTAAAGCAGGTACGCCCCTCTGGATAATGAAGGCGTTTGCAGGATATTAACGTCGAATGGTGTAAGGAAGGCCACCTTCTTCGAGGCAGAAGCGTAACAGATAAGCCCAACCAGTAATTGAGGGAGAGTTCTCGAAATCATCTCGGTTGCCTGACTCGGGCAGTGGCCCTTCCGTCTCAAGGGCCTCGACGGTATCGTCGATCAAGCCACGAAACTGATCGAGTAACTGTGCGGCAATTTCGCCCACCGCAAAATACTGCCCCTGTACAACCCAGCCGGCCGCTCGCAAACAAGCAGGCGAGGCATCACCGGGATCAGCCCGCAACTGGTTATAAGAATCAACCAGCTCATTCACCATGGCACGGTAGAGCGGAATCTTTTGAATGGTGTCGTAGTTGCGCGGATCCTGAATGTGCAGGTCTAGCGCCTCAACATTGCGGAGAAAAGGAATGAGCCGCACATTATCCGTTTGTGAACTCAGCGCCTGCGCAAAGCCTGGCATCGGTAGACACACTACCAAGGCCAGACCAATAGATAAACGATGTATTGCCGAAGGCACCATAGCTTAGTGCCGACGTGGCTCACGCACAGGAATGGGGATGGGTATCGCCTCTGGCTGCGCTACGCCACCCAACGTCTCGATCAGACGTTCAGTCCATTCGCGGATCTTATCCAGAATGCGCTCAATTACGCCCATGCTGTCATCCCGTATACGTCACGCAAGGGACTTTCAATGTCCCAACTCCAGCAGCAACCGTAGTGCTGTTTGCAGTCTAGCAAGTCGACTTGGTGGTCGAAAAGCGACTTCAGGCAAAATGCAGACAACCGTTGCCACAAAAGCTAGTAGAGCACTAACTTCATAATTTGTATTCTAACCAGTTTCGACCTGTGACTTGGTACTCAAAGTAACAGCCTAGGCGGCCTCGACCTCAAATTGGCGTACAGGGAAGCTGCTGATCTGGCGAATCTCTTCGAGGTAGGCGGCAATGATCGCAGCGGCGGCTTCGTACTCGCTGGGAAGGGGTTCTTGGTCAACTTCGCCAATCAGCGCCAGCATATCTTCAGACTCCTGAAGCTTGTGCAACACTTCGCCATCAAAGTGAACGCCAAACCAGTCATTTTGCTGCTGCAAGGCTTGGACTACCTCAGCTTTGGCCGCCAGCTCTGCGCGGAGGGCAACAATTTCAGCGTCTCGCTCGGCCAGAGTCCGTTTGAGGCTCACATTTTCAGCTTCGATGACCGCTAGACGAGCGACCTGCAAGCGCAGGCTCTCAAGGTCTTGGCCAAGTACCGAGTTAGCGGCTTCAAGTTCATTAGCACGGGCGAGGGCGGCAGTTTGGGCTTGTTCGGCGAGAGCTCGCGATCGCGACAACGTATCAAAATCGGCAAGTTGCTGCTCGATAATGGCCTGTTGCGTAGCAATTTGGTTGCGTAGATCACTAACGCGGCTTTCGGCCACCTCCAAACGCTCGGCTAAGGCCATTTGTTGGGAATGCGCAATCGTTTTAAAGTGCCGATGCTCTTGGATGAGGTCAGCAAATTGTTGCTGCATAGTGGTGTGCTTTGTGTCGAGATCGACGTGGGCATCATGCAGTGAGAGGTAAGCCTCACAGAGGCGCTGGTAGCGCTTTGCTCGTTCAGCGATGGTTTGAGTATCCATGACGGTGCCGGGTAGCTGCCCCTATTATGCGTCAATCGTTTTGGCAGAGGCTTATCAAAACGGTAAGTTTGACCACAATTCCTAAATTAATTTCGGCAATTTTCTCAGGTTTCGACGGGGATCATGAAACCTCGTTACTTCACTGCCCCAATCAGGCTCAAGAACACGCGTTACGACACAGCATCAAGTCTGTAATAAGCCAGTGAAGAAATATTAAGGGCGCTGAAGAGTGTAAGGAACCGGCTGCCAATGTCGCAGGTTCAGATAGCCGCGACAGGTTCGTTTGAGGGGTCAGATTGACGGAAAACGAATACCGCCATTCGGCAACTGGAAAATGCCGACAGGAGCACCTAAGGAAAGATCCATGCGGATGGCGAGACTCGAACTCGCAAGGCAAAGCCACACGCCCCTCAAACGTGCGCGTATACCAATTCCGCCACATCCGCGCGGACAATAATACTAGCACGCTCAACGGTTAAATAAGCGGCCAAACAATCCTTTCTTCGAGTCAGATTTTTCGGCTTGCCGGTTGGTTGCGGCAGTGCTCGCAGAGTCTTCTGTTTTTGGGCGTGCGGCAGCGGCTTTGAGACGCTGCTGCGCTTCGACATTATCGGGATCAAGCGTGATTGCCCGCTGAAAGTCGGGCCGCGCCAGGGGCAGGTTGCCGGTTTCTTGGTGGGCAATACCGCGCTGCAGATAGTAGTCCGACTTTTGGGGGTCGGCGCTAATCGCAAAGTTGAGGAACTGAATCGCTTCGCGATAGTTTTTGCGCTCCATCATGGCCATGGCTTGATCGAAGCGCACTCGGCCTGGATCAGGGGTTGGTTCGACGGGCTTAGCCGGTTCGGGGGGTGCTTCGGGAGGGGGTGTGGCCGGTCGTGTTGTGCCAGCTGGAGCCGACGATGATACCGTTTCTGGCTGGGGTGGCGGTGGCTGGGCTGGGTTGTAGCGGGTGGTGCTACGGGCATTGGCGATCGGCGGTGAGGTGGGTCGGCTGGGAGTCACCTTGGATGGCGTTTTGGGGGGTGCCACGGGGGGCTTGAAGTTATTGCTCAGTAAGAGGTAAGCCAAATTGAGTTGGCTGAGTTCACCGATCCGCTCGAGGGCGGTGGGTAGATTTTGATAGATGCCGGTAGCGAGTTCGTAAACCGCATCGGCATAGACGGCATCGAGGTTAGCCTGACCAATCAGGGTCTGAGCTGCCGCTGTTTTGGGCCAAATTTCGTTGGCAGGCACCGTCAGCAGTTGCTTTGTTCGTAGCTTAAGAATGGTCAGATACTCGGTGCGCTCGCGATCACGGGACATGACCTCATTCGCAGGACTAATGAGCTTGGAAAACAGCCAGGCCGCTAGTTCGCGTTCAGCTTCACGACCGGCAAAACCATCCGGATGGAGTGCCTTGGCGACCTTGAGATAAGCCCGCCGTACTTGGCGTTCGTCAGCATTGATGGGCGCACCCAAGATGGCGTGGTAGTCGTCGCCATACTTAGCCAGGCCGGTGGTAACTTTGGGGCTTAAACTGAGGTCGTTTGGGTTCATAGTTGCCACTGCTCACGGATTTGGGCAAGGGTACCGTCCTCTTCAAGGGCAAGGATTGCGCTATCGAGGGCGAGTTTGAGGTCGTTGCGGTCGGCGGCGACAACACCGACGAGGGGGGTCGGTACGAGGGGTTCACCGACGAGGGTAAACGTATCCGGTTGGGCGTTGAGACTCACAACGGCTACGGGCTGGTCGATGACGATGGCGTCAAGTTGTCCTGCCTGCAATTGACTGAACAGACGCTCAGGATCGCTGGTGGCAAAAAGACGAATCGCATTGCCTCTGTTGGCATTGTAAACCTCTAGTAAAGCAGCGCCAGTACTATTAACTACGGTGCCGACTTTGCGGCCAAAGAGATCGGAGAGGGTGGTGATTTCGCTGGCGGCGGCTTGGCTGACAACGAGGCGCTGCGGGCTGAGGTAATAGGGAGTGGTGGCACTGAAGTGGGCGGGATCAAGACCAAAGGGCTCGCGGGCACCGATCGCGAGATCGACGCGCTGCTCGCTAAGCGCCTCAAGCTGGCCACCCCAAGGCACATAGATGGGGTCGAGGCTGATGTTGAGATGGGTCGCGATCGCCTGGAGCACATCCCATTCAAAGCCAGCGTACTGGCGGGTTTCAAAGTCGGCGTACAGATAGCCAGTACCCAGGGCCGGATCAATGGCAACGCGCAGCGTCGATTGAGGCTGAATCTCGGCAAGACTAGGGCTGGTGAAGAGCAGAAGGGCACTACTGCCGAAACCAAGCCACTTGCCGAAACCGAGCCACTCGCGCATGTGCCCTCTTACCTTGATTGCATTGTTTAGATAGTAACGCTTAGGGCAGTACCTGGTTGAGGGGTTGAACCCGCGTCAGCTCGGTTTGCATCACCGTGTGCAGATGCCCGTTGCTGGCCAGGAGGCGGCCTGACATAACATCGACAGGGCCGCCATCGTAGGCGGTTACCTTACCGCCTGCTGCGCGGACGATCGCGATTCCAGCGGCAATATCCCAGACGGACAGACCCCGCTCCCAGTAGCCATCGAGGTGCCCAGCCGCCACCAGGGCCAGATCGAGAGCCGCCGCCCCGCCCCGGCGGACGCCTTGGCTGAGGTGGGTAAAGTGGCAAAATTCGGCGTAGTTATTCTCGGCCACGCGGCGACGGTCGTAGGCGAAGCCCGTAACCAGAAGGCTGCGGTTGAGGGCGCGGGTGTCTGAAACTTGGATGGGGTCACGGTCGCGAGTCGCGGCAATGCCCAAACCACCCCGATAGAGCCGCCCCTGAAAGATATCGTAGATGACGCCAGCAACCGGCTCGCCCTGACTGAGTAAGCCAATCGAAACCGCCGCCATCGGATAGCCATGGGCATAGTTGGTGGTGCCATCGAGGGGATCGACCGCCCAGCAGTAAAGACTGTCGCTCAGACCCTGACGGCCGGATTCTTCGGCAATGATTTGGTCGTGGGGAAAATGGCGCTGCAGGATATCGAGGATGACGGCTTCGGAGGCCCGATCAGCTTCGGTAACCAGATCACCCGGTTGCTTTTCTTCGATGTGGCGCAGTTGACTTTGCATCTGTTGCAACATGACCCCCGCCGTGGTGGCCGCTTCGGAGGCAACATCAAGACGGCGCAGGAGATCGGTGTCTGGCATGGTAGCCCCAGGTGCAGCAGCTCTTAGCTTACCGTCTTGCTGGCGGGCGTGCGGTTTAGCTGGTAGCTGTCAAAAAGCAAGCCCGAGTGGGGCGGCACGTTACACTGGAAAGTGCGCTGAGGTAACCGTAATGTCATTAAATGTCGTGAACTTGGTTGGTCGAGCCGGTGCCGATCCGGAAGTGAAGTATTTTGAGTCGGGCAAGATGGTTTGCACGATTCCGATGGCAGTCGATCGGGGTGGTCGCCGTGACGATAAGCCCGATTGGTTCAACCTGGAGATGTGGGGCAAAACGGCAGAGATTGCCGGCGAATATTTGCGCAAGGGCAGTCAATTTGGCGTGACCGGCAGCCTCAAGCTTGATACCTGGAAAGACAAGGTGACGGGTGAGGATCGCTCGAAGCCGGTAATTTCGGTTGAGCGTTTGCAATTGTTGGGTTCGCGCCGCGACACCGAAGCTGCCGGAGACATGATGTAGTGCGGCAGCTTTTCCCGGCCCTGGCGGATCGCACCTATCTTAATTTTGGCGGCCAGGGGGTGCTGGCAACCTCAACCCAGGCAGCGATTATGGCGGCCTATGCCCAGACTGAAGCCCTTGGCCCCTTTTCCCGGCGCGCCAATGCCTGGCTGGGTACTGTGGTCGCGGATCTACGCCTCGCGATCGCGAACTCCTTGGGCACAACGCCCGAGCATATCTGCCTCACCGAAAATACGACGGCGGGTATGAACATCGCCCTCTGGGGCTATCCCTGGCAGGCTGGTGATGTTTTGCTGATTGCTGATACCGAGCATTACGGCATTCTCGCGATCGCGAAACGGCTGGCTGCCCGTCATGGCGTGATTATCGAGCGGGTGGCCCTGCGCTTCAGCGACGATCCTCTGACAACCTTGGCCGCTGCGATCACCCCAGCGACAAAAATGGCCCTAATTTCCCATGTCTGCTGGACAACGGGGCGACTATTTCCTTTATCTGCCTTGGCGCAGGTCTGTAATGCTCAAGGGGTATTGCTGGTCAGTGATGCCGCCCAAGCGTGGGGGATTGTGCCGCCCGATCTGGCGGGGGTGGCCGCCTATGCGATGACAGGCCACAAATGGTGCTGCGGCCCAGCCGGTGTGGGCGCTCTGTATCTCTCGGATCAGGCGCTGGCTGCGTTGACGCCAACCTATACCGGCTGGCGCGATATAGAAGGGGCTACGGGGGCAGCCCGCTACGAGGTAGCGACCTCCGCCTACCCGCTCTATGCCGGTCTGAGCCAGGCTTTGGGGTTGCCCTTGTTGGATCGCGATCGGCAACAAACCCAAGCCAAAGCCCTCTGGCTGGCGCTGCAAGCCATTCCGGGCGTGACCTGTTTAAGTGCAACGCCACCAGCAGCGGGTCTGGTCTCGTTTACTGTGGCCGGCCAAGACCCCACTGACCTAGAAGGTCATCTTGAGGCTGAGCGCAGTATCTGTATTCGGGCGATGGCCGATCCCGTATGTTTGCGGGCGTCTGTGCACAGCCTGACAACAGACGCTGAACTCGCAGCCTTTGTGCAGGCAATCCAAGCCTTTTCTTAAGTCTTGTTTCAAGATTTAAGTGGCATTTTGTGCCTAGTGAACAGCAGTTCCCTAAAACCCTAAATCAGTTCTGGGAGCAGAGTGGCTGGCTTTGGCCTGACTGGTCAATTTACACCTATTACATCTGCCTGAATTCCCTCATTCATTCAGTGTGCTTTTTGATGTTTACGGGTATTGTTAGGGTGTGTGAGTGGGAAAGATGACCGTGAATGTATCGTCAGCAGTAGGAACAGAGGCCGTGTTACGGATTGAGGGCGGCAGCCCGTTACAGGGAGATGTCCGGATCAGCGGGGCCAAGAATTCAGCTCTAGCACTGATGGCCGGTACACTCTTGGCTGCTGAGCCGACGCGCCTCAGCAATGTGCCTGACTTGGTGGATGTACACCGCATGGCCGAGATTCTGGCGGCAATGGGCGTTAAGGTCAGCTACCACAACCATGTGCTCGATATCGACCCCACCCATCTGACAACCTCCCACGCGCCTTACGACCTTGTCAGCCAGCTCCGCGCCAGCTTTTTTATTACCGGCCCGATTTTGGCCCGCCTCGGCATTGCCCGCATTCCTTTGCCGGGTGGCTGTGCCATTGGTGCCCGTCCGGTCGATTTGCATGTGCGTGGTTTGCAAGCCTTGGGGGCGATGGTCACGATTGAGCATGGTGTTGTCCATGCTTACACCAAAAAGCTGCGGGGCGCCCGCATTTATCTCGATTACCCGAGTGTAGGCGCGACCGAAACTTTGATGATGGCAGCCACCTGTGCCGAAGGCGAGACAATCATCGAAAATGCTGCCCAAGAGCCCGAGGTGATTGATCTGGCGAACCTCTGCCGGGCGATGGGGGCACGGATTCGTGGTGCGGGCACTAACACGATCGCGATTGAGGGCGTCACCCGTCTGCATGGGGCTGACTATGCCGTGATTCCGGATCGGATCGAAGCGGGAACCTTCTTGATTGCGGGGGCGATGACCCGAGGCACGGTCACGGTCGGGCCGGTGAATCCCGACCACCTCACAGGCTTAACAGCCAAATTATCGGAAATGGGCCATTGCGTCGAAACCGTGAGCCCCAGTCGTGTTCGCATTACACCCGGTCGCGATCGGCGCGCTGTTGACATCTCGACGATGCCCTATCCTGGCTTTCCAACAGATATGCAGCCGCAAATGATGGCCCTGGCGGCTATGAGTGAAGGCGATTGTGTAATCACCGAAACTGTCTTTGAAAACCGCATGAACCATGTGCCCGAACTGAACCGCATGGGCGCTGATATTCGCCTGAAAAATGGCGTCGCGATCGTGCGAGGGGTTGCGCGCCTGTCGGGGGCACCCGTGGTGGCAACCGATTTACGGGCTGCTGCCGCTTTGGTGATTTGTGGTCTGGCAGCGGATGGTGTGACGACGGTACAAGCACTGCACCACCTCGATCGGGGCTATGACGCTATTGACGCTAAGTTAATCAAGCTGGGGGCGAAGCTCCAGCGGGAGAGTGCCGAAACCCTTGCCTGAGTTGCCCAAGCTGCACTACCACCGCGCCGGTGAGGTGCCCTACCTCACGGCTCTGGCCTGGCAAAAGCAGCGCCTAGCCGCAATGCAGCAACAGGATCTGGCTGACGGGCTGTTACTGCTCAGTCATCCGCCGGTCTATACCCTCGGTCAGGGTGCCAGCCTTGAGCATCTGCGCTTTGACCCCGCCGATCCGGCCTACGAGCTGCACCGCGTTGAGCGCGGGGGCGAGGTCACCTATCATGGCCCCGGTCAGTGGGTCGGTTATGCCCTCCTGAATCTGCGGCGTCACCAACAGGATCTGCACTGGTATTTGCGCCAGCTCGAAGCGGTTTTGATGGTGACCCTGGCGGAGTTTGGCCTCAAGGGCGAGCGTGTTGAAGGGCTAACGGGCGTTTGGGTGGAGGGCTGCAAAGTCGCGGCGATTGGCATTCGGGCGACGCGCTGGATTACTTGGCATGGCTTTGCCCTGAATGTGAACCCCGACCTACGGGCGTTTGAGGCGATTGTGCCCTGTGGTATTCGCGATCGGCCTGTAGGCTGTTTGGCCGATTTTATGCCCCATATTTGTATGAGCCAGGTTGAGCCAGTCTTGGCGGCGGCGTTTGCGGCTCAGTTTGGCTGTGATCTCGAAGCGGTGAATGTCGCGCAATGGCGAGGCGAGGTCGGCACGTTAGGCTAGGGCTGTGTGAAATCGTTGTAAAGCTCTACTGTCTATGTTCGCGCTATTACTTTCGCTGCTGACAACTCTAGGCCCGACCCTAAGCCCGGTCGCGGCTGAGCCCTGGCTCTCCGAAGGAGCCGTACCTGTGGCGGTTCGCTATCGCCTGACAACCCTGGCTACTGGGCTAGAAAACCCCTGGGGCATGGCCTGGTTGCCCGATGGCCGCATCTTGATTACCGAGCGTCCGGGTCGGCTGCGCCTGCTGGATCGTGATGGTTTGCAAGCAGAGCCGATTGCCGGTGTGCCGCCTGTGTTTGCCGCAGGGCAGGGGGGCTTGCTGGATGTTGCCCTCCACCCTAACTTTGAGGCTGAGCCCTGGGCATATTTCACCTACAGTGCGGGCACCCAAGAGGCCAATCATACGCGTGTCGGGCGAGCCCGTTGGCAGAATGATGCCTTGGTCGATTGGGAGGATATTTTTGCTGTTGAGCCCCTGAAGTCGGGCACGCAGCACTTTGGCGCACGACTAACGTGGTTACCTGATCAGACTCTGCTGGTCGCGATCGGTGATGGTGGCAATCCGCCCCTGCAATTGGGTGGGGCGCTCATTCGCGAACAGGCGCAGGATCTGAATAGTGAGCTGGGTAAGGTGGTGCGGCTTAATGCCGATGGCTCGATGCCAGCCGATAATCCCTGGAGCAATCACCTCTGGAGCCTTGGCCACCGCAATATTCAAGGGATGGCGCTAGATCCCCTCACCAGCGAAGTTTGGGTAAGTGAGCATGGGCCGCGGGGTGGTGATGAACTGAACCGGGTTGAGGCGGGTGCCAACTATGGCTGGCCAGTGACCAGCTATGGGGCTGAGTACGGTTCGGGACGGCCTGTGGGCGAGCTACCGGCACCGGAGGATATGGTTGAGCCCGTGGTTGCCTGGATCCCAACGTCCAAAGCCCCCTCGGGCTTGGTGATTTACCGGAGTGATGCTTTCAGTGAATGGGATGGCGATATTCTCTCGGGCGGTTTGGTAACGCGTGATGTGCGGCGTTTGATTCTGGATGAAGGCCGGGTAGTCCGTGAGGAAAGTATCCCCATTGGCCAGCGGGTACGCGATGTGCGTCAGGGGCCGGAGGGTTCAGTGTATGTCTTGACGGATGAAAGTAACGGCGTCCTGATGCGGATTGATCCCAGCTAGAGAGAATCGGCGCTTTAGACCAACAGTTCTCCTTGCCATACCGTAACGGCTTGGCCACCGATCGCGACCCGATTTCCCTGTCGTGCCACCTGCAAAATGCCGCCCCGCGCCGAGACTTGTGCCGCGAGTACAGGCTCAGAACCCACCTGCCAATAATCGACAAGGCTGCAATGGGCTGAGCCCGTCACTGGATCTTCGTTGATGCCGACCGCAGGCGCAAAGTAGCGCGAGACAAAACGGTAGGGAGGCTCACCCTTGGCCGTAACGATCACGCCTTGGGCGGCAAGGCTCGCGAGCACGACTAGGTCTGGTGCCAATTCTCGTACCTGCGCCGCCGTTTCTAGCTCTACCAGATAGTTGGTGGCATTGCGGCCCACCCAGCGCGGTGTCATTCCTAGCGCCTTATTCAGGGCTGCCGGAGCCTCGATCGCTTCAACGGGTTGCACCGGAAAATCGAGCCAAATCCAGCTTTGACCTGCAGCGGCACCCAGAACACCGCTGCGCGTCTCAAAACGCAGATCGCCCGATACGCCCGCATGCTGCCACAGCACATGGGCACTGGCCAGGGTGGCATGGCCGCAGAGATCAATCTCGACGGTGGGTGTAAACCAGCGCAATTGATAGTGATTGGCAGATCCATCAAGTGGCAGCAGAAAGGCTGTTTCCGAAAGATTCAGCTCCCGCGCCACCGCTTGCAGCCAGGCATCAGACTTCGTATCACTAAGCAGACAGACCGCCGCCGGATTACCGGCAAAGGGTTGCTCGGTAAAGGCATTCACCGCAAAAATCTGCATCACTCGCTGCCCCAACGCTATCGTGGTGGGTAGCATCAAGGCGCTCCCGTATATGACTTTAGCTCGCTTACTATCACTGCTCTGTGGCTTGGTGTTGCTGGTTGCATCCATGCTCCCGCTAGTCGCGATGGCCAAAGGCCGGTCAGAGACCATCGCGAGACCTGCTGACCCCATCAACGTCAGTGTCGAGCTGGGTAGCCTGGAAGGTGATTTGCACTTTCACCCCGACCAGCTCAGCTTCAAAGCGGGTAAAACCTACCGCCTGCACCTGAGTAACCCCAGTCCCCTCAAGCACTACTTCACCGCCAAAGATTTTGCCGATGCCATTTGGACACGCAAGGTTGAAGTAGCGGGGGCTGAAGTCAAAGGCAAAATCAACAACGTTGAGCTCCAACCTGGCGCAAGTCTCGACTGGATTTTCCGACCTGAACTAGAGGGTACTTATAGGCTGGAGTGTACGATTGCCGGACACGCCGAAAGTGGCATGGTTGGCAGCATTACCATCAGTGCCAGCTAGACCCCGGCACAGCTACGATCACATTGTTGGGGTGTGATGTATAGTCTTGTGATGTCTGGTTTTACTGATGCACTGTGTCAGATAAAATAGCAATTTAAGTCTGTCTAGTTGAAAGGAATACTGATGACTATTGAAGCCGATCTTCTTGAAACCCTTAATCAAATGCCAGATTCTCTCAAACAAGAGGTTCTCCATTATGCTAAATATCTAAACGAAAAATACTCATACGGCCTAGCAGAAGATCTACAGACAGAGGTTCAATTAGCCAAGGATCATTTAGTCAGTTTGATGAAAGGTACCTTTAACCTACCCCTACCAGATCAATACGACGCCAGTACGAATCTAACCTCTGAGCAGAAAGAATCTCTTGAGAAACGATATGGGTATGGCAGCCTTGCCGGAAAAATTATTATGTCTGATGATTTCGATGAGCCCCTAGAAGACTTGAAGGATTATATGTAAGATGGCGTACCTGCTCGATACTCATGTTGTTCTTTGGCATGTATCAAAGAATAACAACCTCAGTCCGAGAGCCAAAGCGATAGTCGATAGCAAAACAACTATATTTTTTAGCATCGCTAGTCTTTGGGAGATAGCGATCAAGGTCAATATTGGCAAACTTCAAATTGACTGCTCTTTTGATGATCTCCTAGACCGTATCGCTGTGATGCGAGCGATGATTATCCCCATCGAAATTCAAAGTCTCAAAAATTATCTAGGCTTACCCTACTTGAGGGCTCACCGCGATCCATTTGATCGAATCTTGATTGCTCAGGCATTGGAATACGAGCTGAAGATTGTCAGCTGTGACGAAAAGTTCGATGCTTATCCTATTCAACGAATTTGGGAGTGAGTGAGGCCAGGATCTGCCTCAACGTTAACGGAATGCTGTAGACCGCCAAAGTAGAGCAGGAATATCAATGCAAGCCTGATTTATTGCTCTTGAGTCAAGCTTGTCCACTTCGCACAAGCATCTGATATGGGCACAACTGAACCAAGCGACTTCAAATAAGCTTCAGGCCGCCACCCAGCTACCACTCAAGTAGATGTAACAGGAGGCGTAGCCCACGGAGGTGCAAACCTAAAGTAAATCTGGGGCTTTGGCGGCTCTGGGGTGCTGTTTTCTAGTATGGGGGCAGAGCTAGAGGCCCACTTTATGACCAGTACGCTCTCTCAAGCCACTATGCAACGGGACGTGATGACCCTCACGCGCCATGTCTTGCAATCGTTTCCGAGCTACACTGCCGAAGCCCAAGATTTTGCCGCGCTAATGGGGCGGATTAGCTTGGCCGGTAAGATGATTGCCCGTCACCTGAGCAAGGCGGGCCTTGTTGAAGATGCCCTCGGCGGTACGGGTACCGTCAATGTGCAGGGCGAAGACGTTAAGCAAATGGATGAGTACGCCAATTTGGCGTTTATCCGAGCCCTAGAGCACAGCGGTCTTGTCTGTCGCTTGGTGTCTGAAGAAATGGCGGAGTCGGCAGAGTTACCCGAAAACTGTTCGTTGGGTCGCTTTGCGCTGCTGTTTGATCCGATTGATGGCTCTTCAAATATTGATGCCGATTTATCAGTCGGTTCGATCTTTTCCATTATTCGCGCCCAGGGCGATAGCACGGTTGATGATGTAGATCTGCTGCAACCCGGTACGCAGCAACTGGCGGCAGGCTATATCCTCTATGGCCCGAGTACACAGTTTGTCTATTCCCTCGGTAAAGGGGTACACCTGTTTACCCTTGATCCGAGCTTGGGTGAGTTTATCTTGACTAAGCCCGATATTCAGATCCCGCAGCAGGGCAAAACCTACAGCATTAACGAAGGTAATTATTGCCAGTGGTCGGGGGCGATGCAGTCTTACATTCGCTGGGTGCATCGACGGGAGGGCTATACCGCACGTTACAGTGGGGCGCTGGTGGCCGATGTCCACCGAATTTTGCTCTATGGCGGTGTATATCTCTATCCGGGCACCCTCGCTAAGCCTAACGGTAAGCTAAGGCTGCTTTACGAAGCCTCACCGCTGGCTTATTTAGTGGAGCAGGCGGGTGGTAGCGCGACCAATGGCACACAGCCCATTCTGGCGTTGCAGCCTGAGGATGTGCATCAGCGAGTGCCCTTGATTATTGGCAGCCCTGCCAATGTGCAGGAAGTATTAACCTGCTTGCAAGAGCATGTAGCGACGGGTGCGAGCTGCTAGCGGCGACGGCTTCCTGTACTTGCCAACCCTTCCCTTTATCGCTTAGTCGTAATGATTTTGGAGTTTTAAATGATGACGACCCCCTTACACGAACTGCTGGCCCACGGTCAAAGCGTTTGGATGGACAACCTCAGCCGCTCAATTTTGGCCAGTGGCGATTTGGCGGGCTGGATTGAAAGCTGGGGCTTGCGTGGTATCACGTCCAATCCGGCGATTTTTCAAAAGTCGATTGAAGGTAATGCTGATTATGACGCGGCGATTTCCCAAGCGATTCGGCAGGGTCTGTCGGTCAATGAAATCTACGAAAGTCTTGTTTTTGAAGACATTACCAAAGCCTCAGACATTTTCGCCTCGGTCTACAGCAGCAGCAACGGCGTCGATGGCTATATCAGTATTGAGGTTTCGCCCAAGCTAGCCAGTGACACCCTGAGCACGATTGCTGAGGGTAAGCGCTTTTTTGCCACGATTGATCGCCCCAATGTGATGATCAAAGTGCCTGGTACAACCGAGGGATTGCCGGCTGTGACGGCTCTGATTGCCGAGGGGATTAATGTTAATGTAACGCTGCTGTTTTCGGTCGAGAACTATATTCAAACGGCCGAAGCCTATATCGAAGGCTTGGAGCGCTTGGCTAGCCGCGGTGGTGATCTGAGCAAGGTGGCCTCGGTGGCCAGTTTCTTCCTCAGCCGTATTGATAGCAATGTCGATAGCCGCCTAGAAGCGTTGGCCAAGGCAAACCCTGATCAGGCGGAAGCCTTGCAAGCGCTGATGGGTAAGGTCGCGATCGCGAATGCGAAGATCGCCTACCAAGAATACAAGCGCCTCTTTAGTGGCGAGCGCTGGGAAGCCTTAGCCACCCAGGGAGCGCGTCCGCAGCGTCTGCTGTGGGCCAGCACCAGTACCAAAAATCCGGCCTATCCTGACACCTTGTATGTGCGCGAACTGATTGGCACCGACACGGTCAATACAATGCCGCCCGAAACCATTGCCGCCTTCCTCGATCACGGTGAGGTTGTCGATAGCCTCGATGCGGATTTGGCGGAAGCAAAGGCTGTCTTGGCAGCGGTGAGTGCCGCCGGTGTGGATCTCGATGCCGTGATGGTTGAGCTGCAAACCGAGGGGGTAACAAAGTTTGTCCAACCCTTTGAGCATTTGTTTGCGGCGCTGCAAAGCAAGGTAGATCAACTCGCTGCCGTCTAGCCCAGTCAGTAACTATCGCTGTAGGAGATCGTGATTTATGGTTGCACTGGCCCCTAATCCGTTACGGGTTGGCCTCACCCAAGAGCGGGTACCTGAGCCGCTGATCTTTACGCTGTTTGGGGCGTCGGGTGATTTGGCGGCGCGGAAGCTGGTTCCCTCCCTGTTTCGGCTTTACAAAGAGCGGCGGCTACCCTCCGAGTTCGCGATCGTCGGCGTGGCGCGGCGCGATTGGAGCCATGAAACCTATCGCGAGAAGATGAAGGCGGCAGTCCAAGAGTTTGCCAGCAGCGACTATGGCCCCGAGGCCGCTTGGAACGATTTCGCGCAGCATCTTTATTACAGCCCGCTCGATATGGGCGATCGCGAGAGCTTTGAAGCCCTCAATCGGTTGCTACTGGAGCTTGATCGCGATCGGCATACTCGGGGCAACCGCGTCTTTTATCTGGCGGTTTCACCCACCCACTTCCCGACGGCGCTGTCGCAGTTGGGTGAGCTGGGTATGATTGCCGACCCCAACAAAACCCGCATTGTTATCGAAAAACCCTTTGGCCACGATCTGCCCAGCGCCCAAGATTTGAACCGGACGGTGGCTGCTGTCTGCCAAGAGCAGCAGGTCTATCGTATTGACCACTATTTGGGTAAAGAAACGGTTCAGAATCTTTTGGTGTTTCGCTTTGCAAACGCCATTTTTGAGCCGCTCTGGAACCGTAACTTTGTCGATAATATCCAGATTACGGTTGCCGAAACCGTCGGTGTTGAAGAACGGGCGGGCTATTACGATAGCTCTGGGGCCTTGCGCGATATGGTGCAAAACCACCTGATGCAGCTCTATGCCCTAACGGCGATGGAACCACCCGTGGGTTTGGCAGGCGATGGTGTGCGCGGCGAAAAGGTGAAGGTGCTGCAAGCAACCCGCATTGCCACACCCATGAATGTGCCCCAGTCGGCGATTCGGGCCCAGTATACCCAAGGCTGGATGGCGGGTAACCAAGTGCCGGGTTATATGGAAGAGCCAGGCGTTAACCCCGAGTCGGTGACGCCAACCTACGTGGCCCTGAAGTTAGTGTGCGACAACTGGCGCTGGCAAGGCGTCCCGTTCTATCTCCGCACTGGCAAACGCCTACCCACCAAGGCGACCGAAATTGCGATTACCTTCCGCCAGGTACCGCTGCTGTTGTTTGAATCGGCAGCGCAACAGGTGAGCCCCAATGTCTTGGTGATGCGGATGCAGCCCAACGAAGGGATCTCACTGCGCTTTGAAGCCAAGATGCCAGGGCCAGAAATTCGCAGCCGCTCGGTTGATATGGATTTCCGCTACGGCTCGGCCTTTGGGACACGTACCACCGACGCCTATGATCGGCTGCTGCTCGATTGTATGCTCGCCGACCAGACCCTCTTCACCCGCTCGGATGAAGTTGAAGCAGCCTGGCGCGTTGTCACACCAATCCTTAGTGAATGGGAAAACCCCGATCGGGCGCACAGCGTTACCACCTACGAAGCCGGTACATGGGGGCCAGCCGCTGCCGAGGAAATGCTCTTCAAGCAGAAACACCGCTGGCGGCGTCCGTAAACAGTCCTTGCCATTAGTTCATAGATTCAGTTAGCTCCCTACTCAAGGGAGCTTTTTTTGTGATAGTTCCATTTCATTCTGTAGCCGCTCATAACAAACCCCGATAACGAATAAAGATCAAAATCGCGGCCCAGGAGCC
Source organism: uncultured bacterium (assembly GCA_964484905.1). Lineage (GTDB taxonomy): Bacteria > Cyanobacteriota > Cyanobacteriia > Thermostichales > PCC-7336 > CAZAGN01. The sequence goes on from CAZAGN010000011.1 coordinate 35,898, forward strand.
CAGTGCTACTTTGGTCGCCACCAGAATATTCAAAATCGGAATCCAACCGCCGCTGATGAGGCCGCCCAGTTCGCCGAGGGGCAGTTGCCAGCCGGTGAGAGCAACGATCGCGACCCCAATAAACGCCACCACCGAAAGCTTCTCCCACATTGCGGCGCGCCAGCGCGTGTAGATGTCCTCCATCCAGGTCGAAGAGGCGGTGATTGCAATCAAACCAATGGCAGTGCCCCCGGCCACACCCGCCGCAAACCCCCCGCCCGGACTGAGGTGGCCGCGAATTGCCAGCTCGACCGCAATCAGGGCCGAGATTGTCGCCCCAACCCGCGCCAACACAACCGACGGAATATCGTTAAACTGGGCCACGCTGGCGGTCGGCTGCTCATCGGCCAGCAGATATTTAGCGCCCAAAATCGCTGCTGAGAACACCACCACCTCAAACACCGTGTCGTAGAGGCGGTTGCGCAAAATCAAACCGGTGACGGCATTGGGTACCCCACTTTCCGTGGCCAAAATCTCGACGGCATCGATTGTCGGCAACACCGCCTCGGCATCAACCACAATCAACCGCAGCGCGACCAGCAGCGCCGCCACACCATAGAGCCATTTCATCGGGTTGTGACCTCAGACAGAATGTCTTGCAAACGGGGCACCCGCGTAATCAGGCGATAGGCAGCGCTGTCGCTGGTGGGTTCGAGGGCGATACTGTGTACCTCGCGATCGCGAAGGGCGGCCTCCAACTGCTCAGCATTGCCATAGGCGGCTAGCTCCAAACGCATATGCTGCGGCTGTAAACCCTGACGCACCTGCTGCAAAAACTGCCGTGCCTCAAAACTGCTCGCATCCAGCACCGGACTGCCTTCGATCACCCCCAAGCGCATACTCAGCGACGAGCGCACCGCAATCGCATAGAGCGTAATCGAGAGCATCGTACCGACCAGCGCCTCGGTCAGCGCCACATCGGCGGCGCCAAACAGGGCATAAATCAGGGCGGCGATAGTCCCCAAAATGCCCCGCATTACCAGCGCGTGATAGGGGTTAACCTGTGTGACAACCAAGCTCGCCGTCAGGGGCAGTAACACGACAATAACCGCCAAGACACTATCTTCCATCACTCCTCCGACAACGACTTGCGCTGAGAGCAAAACGCCAGCACATAACCCAAAATGGTGTTCCAGATCGCCAAAGAAATCAGCGCCAACACTAGCAATGGCCACTCGCGTGGAATCCGCAGCAACAGCCCAAGCATGATACTCATTGAACCCAAGGTATCGGACACCGAAAGGCTGTGTAGCTTAAACAAAATCGAGCGATCGCCAATTAAGGGCGCAGTGCCCCACAGCCAAAAGAGCACCCCGATCGCGAACAAAACGGAGCTCAGCCCCTCAATCAGTTGTTCCATACCACCCCCTAAAGCAGTTCAAGACGCTTGAGTACATGGGCCAACAGCATCAGCGCCGCATTCCCCGCCGACAAAATTAAGACGCCGACAATGCCAATCATCCAGTCATCCCGCAGCACCGACACCACCAAAATCATGATTGACGTTTTGGTCGCCAGACTGGCAAAGGCCAACATGGTCTGCCAAATATCTTCCTTGCGCCAAGCCGCATAGAGCGGCAAACAGAGGGTCAGCGTCATCAAAAACAGCAGTAGGTTCACGCGTCCTCCCGGGGCATCACCACATGCACCGCATACGTCCCCTTGGCATCGCAATTGAGCACAATCGTTTTTGGTGTAAAGGTAATCAAGAAAATATCGAGAAACACCAAACCCGCCGAACGATTAGGCGGTGCCTGCTGCTGAATAATTGCTTCAGCCGTGTGGGGTTTGAGAATCATCTGAAAGGCTTCGCTATACGCCTGGGGAATCGCTTGAACAATTTCTTGTGCCACCCGCAGCCAGTCGCGCCACTGCACCGGTACCGAGGCTTGGCGAGGCAAAATGAGTGTCACGGCCACACCGATCGCGATATTAGCGATGCTCAAATCACCCGTCAGCAAAAACCAAATCAAGAGGCGCAGGCCGATCTCCAGCCAGCCCAACTTAAGGTAGCCCAGCATAGTTCACCCCACCGAACAGCATCAACATCAACAGCAGCACCAGACTCAGACCACCAACAACGGCCTCAAGACCCTCACCCAAGCGCCAGTTCGCGATGGTCTTCAACCGGCCTTCAGCCATTGCCAAACGATCCCAGAGCCAACCCAGCAGTAGCCCGAGGCTGAGTGTGGCCAGAGCCTTAATCAGGCTTGCAGGACTGTAGGCCGCCGGTAGCCAGCCCCACAGCAGCCCTCCGCCCAGAATCACCAGGGCAGCCTTATCTTGCCAGCAGGGCGTATGGTTGGTTTTCGCGATGGGTGCTCGCAAAACGCGGACACCAATACAGGTTGTACCTACCGTAACTACCGTCAGCAGCCACTCATGCCAGGGGGCCAGCGCGCTCAAACTCAGCGCCTTGGCGGCATACCCCAAACCACCCGGCAAACCCGCCAGGGAAGCCGCCCCAATCATCAGCATTGGCCAGCGCCAGCGATCCGTGACGGCTGCGCCAATAAACAACAAGGGTTTAGCCAATCCATGCGCCAGGCCATACAAACCTGCCCACTGGGGCGCGGCAATCACAAAACCCATTTGGGAGACCGAACTCCACGCCAAGAGCCGCTGCGATGTCTTTGCCCCCAACGCTAGGGCAATGCCAAACACCGCCGAGCCCGCACTGAGGTAGGGCAGCCATTGGGCTATTACCACCGAGGCTTCACTACAGCGCACTAAGGCCATCGCCCCCGCCTTCGTCGTAAAGCCACTGAGCACAGCGACAATCACCGGATCAGCACTGACGTAGGTGAGGGGTAGCCACAAACCAGCGACAAAAATCGCCCCCTTCGCCGTAAGGCCCAGAGTAATGAGCGCAAGGGCCGTTGGTGTTGCGGTAGCGAGGCTACTCATCGCCAGTGAGCCGGTGCGAACATACACCAACACCGTCCCCATCAAATAAAAGAGCATCGCGACATTACTCATAAAGAGGTAGCGCAACCCCACCCACAGCGCCCGCTGATCGACAGTGGGTTGCCGCCCCGCACGCCGACAATAGGTCAAGAGCAAAAATATGCCAACGCTCAGGACTTCGAGGGCAACATAAACACTGATCAGATCGGCGCTAATAACGACGGCATTGGCACTGCCATGCACAATCAACAACTGCATCGCCACAAAGCGATTGCCGACAAAACGCTGATCGAGATACAGCGCCACCACCAGTGTTATCAGCCCGTGGGCCAAGAGCATTGCCGCAACGTTGGCATCGACTCGCAGCGTCACGCCAAAATGATCTAGCAGATTTAGCTCCAGGGGCGGTGCCATCTGCCCAGGCAAGCCGCCATGCTGCACGGCATAGCCAACCGTAAGCAAGGTCATCACAATCAGGCTGGGGCGGGTCAGTACAGGCACTAGATACGTCGTGAATGCCAACAAAAAAGGCAGCACCACCCATAGCAGCGTCAGCCTAACCATCCATTCAGAGGCTAATTCGAGGCGTAAATCAGTCATCGCCAACCTCAGCCAAAGCCTGCTCGATACTTTCGACTTCGAGGGTAGGGTGGTTCCGCGCGAGCTTCATCACCCCTACCAGCATCAAAGCTTGTACCGACAGACCAATGACAATCGCTGTCAAAATAACCCCCTGGGGCACTGGGTCGGCATAAGTCAAATCCCGCAATGGTTTGAAGATAGGCGTAAAGACACCGCCACGGGCTGCCCAGAGGACAAAGAAGGCAATCACACCTGTGCTCATCACATCCATGGCGATGATCTTCATGATGAGATTGCGTTTAAGCACGACCCCCAGAAAGCCTAGGCTGATCGTGATGATAATGGCCGCATTCAGCATTCGCGATCGTTACCTCGTATCCCAGTACTTATCCAGTTTTCTGAGCCTGTTGTTTTAGTATCCTGCCTTCACGGTCGCTGGCGGGAGGGCTGCCAAAGCTACTGCCAAAGTGGCTAGTTGCTCAGCAGAAGGGCACCCCCTGCCTCCTGAGCCGAAAAGTTTTGCGCGTCTGCAAGCATCCGAAGGTTTGCACTAATGCATCCACTAGGGTGATGTAGCCAGAATCTTGCCAAGGCAACACCCATCCGGAAACACATGCGCCGCCAGAGCCGTACCGCTGTCACGAGTGCGGATTACGTCAAACATAGTCACTCAGAATAAGCGTGAGACATTCATCGGGGAACTGGAATCTCCCCGAACTCAAGTTACGGTGAGGTGTGGGGGACTAAAACTGTCTCATCCTTGAGGGAGACGACCATAACTGCGGCACCATTCAGTCGTACCTCCCAAGAGATATAGATAAAACCCTATTTTTAGAGAAAGCTTTGCCTGACTTTATCTAACCACAACTTCAAAACCTAAGCCTTCCACAGACTCATTACTATTTATCAGGCCATCTCATAACCTTAAACCTATCTGTTTAAGCGGAAGACCGAATTAACACTTTTAATTAAAATATACATTTATTTTAAAAGTTCTATTTTTTAACAAAATTAAAAACTATATCAACAAAAACAGTTTAGATACCTATCTAGGTTTCCGAGAGTATCGATTAACGCCAGATCAAACCCAATCCTTGGTTTGGCGGGAGCTGCCTCCTTGGGACATTTCCCGAGACATTGTAAATAAATGCTTAAGTTCCTTTGAAGGATGTGTATCTTGAAGCACATTTACGAGATTTCACTAAACTCAAAATCCAAAGAAAAGCTACTCAAAAACGTTAGTTTTGCTACCAACCAAAATGCCGTCTACCGGCAACCGTAGCGATTGCTACCCAAAAGCGTAGTCTCGCGATCGCGACCCGCCCAAGCCTTGCCCTGTCATGATCCCCGCACACCAAGCCCACCAGCCAGGTGCTGCCCTGCCCTGCAACCTCAGTCATACTTTCTGTCTAGAAAATCGGCGACACGTATCAGGCACTACGTCTTTGATCCCAAGCAAGTGTTAGCGTGAAAGGACATAAGATAATTCATAAGGAACTCCGTATCATGCAGGCGATGGATGCATTACCAACGGCTTTAACAGTGAAGCGCATTGTATGTTGCTACGTTAATGCAACCAGCACGATCCAAGTTGCCCGCGTTACCAATGTCCCCGGTTGGTACTTCGAGCGTGTTGTCTTCTCAGGTCAGCGCCTCCTGTTTGAAACCGTACCCGATGCCTGCCTCGAAATTCATACGGGTGGTATGGCTTCAGCGATCATCTCTGACACCATTCCCTGCCTCTCACTCGTGATCGAGACTGAAACACCCGTAGCAACACACTAGACCGTACACCTACTATTGCTGGCCTTGCCAGGCAACGGGCTATTGCCTAAGCGATTCGTGAAGCCAGCTCCACGGTCAACATCACGGCTTACTAGAGGTGATGGCTACGTCCAGAAACCCTAAAAAGGTAGAGGTAGCCCGGGCTACCTCTTTTAATATGTCTAGCCGGTGGTTTGTCGTGCTAGCTAAACTGTTGGCTAATCCGGCTCATGGCTGCCTCGACATTGGCACGACTATTGAACGCCGAGATCCGGAAATAGCCTTCACCCGCTGCCCCAAAGCCTGCTCCTGGTGTGCCGACTACATGACAATGATGCAGCAGCTTATCAAAGAAGTCCCAACTGCCCAAGCCATGGGGTGCTTGTACCCACACATAGGGAGCATTCACACCGCCATAGACCTTAAAACCGCTTGCCGTTAGCTGCTCACAGATAATACGGGCATTCTCAAGATAGAAGGCAACTAGCGCCTTTACCTCAGCCTGACCCGCCGCCGAATAAACCGCTTCAGCGCCTCGCTGCACAATATAGGAAACACCGTTGAACTTAGTGGCTTGGCGACGGTTCCACAGTGACCACACGCTTACATCGCTGCCATCAGCAGCCTTGCCCTGCAATGATTTGGGGACAACAGTCAACGCACAGCGGGTACCCGTAAAGCCAGCATTTTTTGAGAAAGAGCGAAACTCAATCGCGCACTCCCGCGCCCCTTCAAGTTCATAAATCGAATGGGGCAAACTGGGGTCGGTAATGAAGGCTTCGTAGGCCGCATCAAACAGAATCAATGAGCCATGGGCACGCGCATAGTCGACCCAAGCCTGTAGGTGCTCTTTGGTCGCTGTCGCACCCGTCGGGTTATTCGGAAAACAGAGATAGATCAAATCGACCTTACGATCTGGAATGGCCGCCGTGAAGTTATTCTCAGCGGAAATAGGCAAATAAACGAGACCGCCGTATTCACCACGCTCATTCACGTCACCCGTATTACCTGCCATCACATTCGTATCTACATAAACCGGATAGACAGGGTCAGTAACCGCAATGGTATTGTCGCTACCAAAAATATCGAGGATATTACCGCAATCGCACTTCGAGCCGTCAGAGATAAAGATCTCGCTGGCATCCACGTCACAACCCCGTGCCTGAAAATCATGGGCGGCAATCTTTTCCCGTAGCCAGGCATATCCCTGTTCGGGGCCGTAACCTTTAAATCGGTCGCGATCGCCCATGTCCGCAACAGCCGCTGTCATTGCCTCACGGCAAGCCGCCGGTAAAGGCTCAGTTACATCGCCAATCCCCAACTTGATGATGGGAGCCTCAGGGTTGTCAGCCACGTAGGCGTTGACACGCCGAGCAATTTCGGGAAAAAGATAACCAGCTTTGAGCTTGAGGTAATGGAAGTTGATCGTAACCATAGCGCCAAGTGTGCGTTGCTCATCTATCTTGCCATAGGCATCAAACACCTCTCAGCAGAAACAATTAGAAGTGTTTTGGTGTCATTAGCTCAACAGGAAATGTAGTCTAATATATTTTTTGATAAAAACGCTATTCCTTCAATGATCCTCTGCCGTGGTGCGATTGCCATCCATTTCAACCTGCAACCAGCCACGTCATGTCAGATCGCTGATTACCTCATTAAACACCGGTACTGTCATCCGAAACTATTTCTCAAGCAAGCAGATAGTGATCTTTTTTGATGTAGACTTGAAGACATGGAAAACTAGATAACAATAGAATTTTATCTATGGAGGTCAGTGGAAAATCACAATACATGACTAAACTCAGCAAATGAGCATCAAAGGTGCCATTATGTAAGACTTAGAGCCATGGCCAACCGTTTACCTATGTTCAATGATGCTTTAGGTACAGAGCTTCTCATCGGGTAATGTTTATGGTCTTTTTTTGGTTGCTGTGCCGAGAAAAAGCACTCATGATGCTGGCAAAACTCAATTAAATGCACACTCATCAGTCAGATCAATAGGCTGAGCCAATCACGGTCTAAGATAGATCTCACCTATCGATCCACTACTGTCTTCAAGTAACAAGGAATTATTTATGGATTTTTTATCAGAATTCATGACACTCATTGTGGCTCAGCTACAATCACCCACACTTGCTTTTTTGATTGGCGGCATGATTATCGCTGCTTTTAATAGCCAACTACAAATCCCTGATGCTATCTATAAATTTGTTGTTTTTATGCTGTTAATGCGGGTGGGTCTGAGTGGTGGCATTTCAATACGCAATGCTAATCTTGTGGAAATGCTTTTACCGGCTTTATTTGCGGCACTAACGGGAATTTTAGTTGTCTTTATCGGACGCTACACATTAGCCAAGCTGCCCAATGTCAAGATGGTAGATGCTCTGGCAACAGCAGGTTTATTTGGCGCTGTCAGTGGTTCTACTCTCGCTGCCGCTTTAACCTTTTTGGAGGAAGCAAATATTACCTATGAGGCCTGGGCTGGTGCTCTTTACCCCTTCATGGATATTGCTGCACTCGTAACTGCAATTGTCTTGGCAAGTCTTTATACGAATAAACAAAATGAAACCACAGGCTGGGATACCAATGAGTCGGGTATTATCGCGCGTGGCTATCCTCACAATAAAAGTCCCAAACGGGTACGAATTTGGCCCATTGTTCGGGAAAGCCTGCAAGGATCGGCACTATCAGCCCTGCTACTGGGTCTTGCATTGGGTATTTTGACCCGACCCGAAAGTGTTTACGAAAGCTTCTTTAGTCCTCTCTTTAGAGGTTTACTGTCAGTTTTGATGCTGGTAATGGGTATGGAAGCAACAGCACGACTCAACGAGTTGCGGAAAGTAGGCCAGTGGTACGCCCTCTATTCGTTTGTTGCTCCTTTACTCCACGGCCTTGTTGCCTTTAGCCTCGGTATGATTGCCCACTACGCGACCGGCTTCAGCTTCGGTGGTGTCGTAATTTTGGCTGTAATCGCGGCATCTAGTTCTGATATTTCTGGGCCACCTACACTCCGGGCTGGCATTCCATCTGCCAATCCCTCTGCCTATATTGGCGCATCCACAGCTGTCGGCACACCTGTAGCCATAGCCCTAGCGATTCCTCTTTTTGTTGAGTTAGCCAAGGTGTTGAGCAGCAACTAGCTTTAAGATGCTTCAAATCCGTTCCGTCAGTTTCAGATAATGCTGACGGATGTTTATTGGAGTTTTCTCAATAAAGAAAGATAGAGTGGGACCTTCTAAAGCTTTCCTGAAAATTAACCTTAGCAGAAAATCAGACTGATTTTGGCAGGTTTAATGAAGCTGCGAAAACAAGAAAGTTAGGCTGCAACTATAATCAGAAGTACCTAGGGTTGTGACGCTAGGTACTTTAATTTGTGAGTTATTCCCAGCTAACAGGATAAAGGCTGATAACTCTGTATTTCGAGCACCTACATATCTACAGCTTGAGTAATTTAGCCTCGAAGCTAGAATTTGTGAGCGTGCAGTACCTCCATCACATCACAGAGATAAGCAATACCTGAATAGTTATCAAAAAATTGTGCCGCTACCTCATCTGAAATTTTGATAGCCATTTCACGATTAGGGGTCAGCACCTCAAACTTGACATTCGTGTAAGTATCGCTAACCGTAGGTTGTCCTGCTGAGCGGGCATTGCGGCTACCTTTACCCCCGGCATCAACAACCGTGTAGCCGCTGGCTCCAGCATCATCAATAATTTTGGCAACCTTCTTCAGCAACACCTTCTCTGTGACGATGACGAGCTTACTGGCATTCTGAGACATAAGACTTTACCTCCTCAAATACTGTAATGGCAATTTAGGCACATACTCTATGATTTTGACTTAAATCATACCATTAAGCTTATGCCAAGAACCGACTAGCTCACCACATGGAGAGGGAAAAATTCTGATGGCTTTGGAGAACCGAATAAACCGGAACTGAATGTAGATACTCCTACTTACTTACCGACCCTTTGTGCCGGTCTAGAGAACGCTGAAAAAAGTCTGTGCATAGTTGTCCATCCGTCTTGTCTTGATAGATGACTCTGAACTGAGACTTGCGCATGCTTAACTCGATAGCACCGGGCCCTGGGAAGCGTTACTCAGATCCGTAGTTGAGGATATTGAGGGCATAAACATACGTCAGCACTGAATCGATTCTGTGGTCACTGCCAACTTTGCCAGCGTGAGTTACTTGACCTGAAACATCAACTTTGGCTCGCACGGCAGGCTTGAAAGATCCTAAAACCAGATAGCAGCTAACGTCGCTGATGATGAACTTAGAACTCCCCGGGTAGGATTCGAACCTACGACCAATCGATTAACAGTCGACCGCTCTACCACTGAGCTACCGAGGATTGCGTGTCTGAGCATAGCAAGGGCAGGAAGGCTGACGCAAGTATTAAGCGAAACTTAATGCGGTCTCAGGAAGTCTCATGATTGTTGACGAAACTTAATCTTTTGTTTAAGGTAGTGAATGTAAACCTATTCCTTTACGGAGTACGGACTCATGACAACGTTAGTACAACGTCGTGCTAGCGGCAGCGTCTGGGAACGCTTCT
>CAZAGN010000012.1:0-20554 GCA_964484905.1 uncultured bacterium
ACTGTCGCGTTGTTCACCTCAAAGGCTCCGTCAGCGCAATAGAGATCGAGGGTTGTCCCTTCTAGGCTTGTCACCTCAGTGAGCTTAGCCAGATCAGTTTGCATGTAGCGTCCTGCCACCACATGAAACGTCAGAATCCGCGCCAACTGCGGGATATTTTGCACCAGCGTCGTAATCGTGCCCGGTGGCAGCTTGGCAAAGGCGGCATCAGTAGGGGCAAACACCGTCAGTGGGCCTTCGCTTTGGAGCGCCCCAACCAAATCGGCAGCCTGCACCGCCTGCACAAGGGTCGAGAAGTTGGGGTTACCGACGGCAATATCGACAATGGTGGGCATAGTATCCTCGGGGTAGGCTCAGGTGTGGTTTCGGGAGCAGTATTAACGTGAAGGACTGATTACCCTAGCGATAGTCCTGGGTTTGGATGTTGCCGAGGCGAGCAGCTTGGTCGATGCTAAACTCAGGCCGACAGAAGCGGTTCAGTTGGCCTTCAAAATAGCGACGGTTGAGCAAGCGGTGGCGTGGGTTCGGATCATCGAGGGGATAAAGAAAAGCGGCCCGTCCGGCTTGGATCACCGCTGAGGTGACACAGAACATCGAGCGTTGAAAGCTGACCGTCAGCTGAATGAGGCTATCGGCTTTGCCACGACAATGCTGAGCATAATAATCTTTCAGGTATGGCGGCAAAAAGTGAGCCATATCATCCATCAGCAGTGTGGGCGGAATGCCCGCTGAGCCAACCGGAAAGGTGTCGGCATAGAGAATGCCGTAGTGATAGTCCTCTTGCTGGGTCGGTACTTGGTCGGCAGCGGCATTGTAAGACTTGGTACCCCGGAAGGGTGCGGTGCGGTAAAACACCGCCTCAACATAGGGGAAGGCAGCTTCGTAAAGCCACGTAAAGCCCTTTGATTTGGGCACAATATCGATCCATTCGCCATCAACCCGCACCCGATGGTAAATGGGTCGCCCGGCGATCGCGAAAATACCGTTCACCAAAAAATTCATCGCCTCGGGCACACTGGTGAGCTTGCCTTCATCGTAGAGATCGCTCATCTCAAAAAATACCGGCGCCATAATCTCCCAGAACAAACCCAGCACCGAGTACATCGTTGCTTGGCGGCACTGCTCCATAAACATCTCGGGAAAGAGACGATAGAGCCCCAACATGGCCGGATTACGCCGAAAATAGGCCCGGATCGCCCGATCTGCGTTCTTGCGGTATTCGTCGCTATCCATATAGCTATCTAATTGGCCGCCCATATTGCGGTGCCAGAGCATCGCCCGCATACAGATTTCGGCAAACTCCATATTGATCCGGTCGTGCCACAGATGATGGAACAGACGTGGTACCTTCTGACCCAATTCACCCCGCTCCATAAAGGCCAACAGCTCCGGGTGGGCTGTATCAATACCGCGCCAAATACGCAAATCGGCGTTGTCGCCCGCGTAGTGGTTGGGCAGGTTTAGGTACTCCTCGGAGATAAAGTATTTAAAAAAGGGCAAGGGTTCCAAAAAGACTTGCTCGGCAATGTAGAGCAGATCGCGCCAGTAAAAATCCATCGGCACCGCATAGGCTTTGTAGAGGCCAATGATCTGCATCAGGTTTTCGGGTGTATCGGGCAACATGGCCCCACCGGCTTCGAGGCGGTGGATGACCTCGGCATAGGGATGACCGGAGGCGGGCAGGATCGGTGTAACTACAGTCATGACATTACTCCAGAATGGGCGGGGTGATTAGAGTTTCGGTCACAGCAGGTTCAGTAATCTGCTCGACGATGATGGCTTGAGCGCTGGCAGGGTGAATGGTAAGCGCCAGTCGCTGGGCATAGGGTTCGGGCCAACGGACCAAGCCCATGGGCTGGAGGCCAAACCAGACGATTAAACCCGCCAAAATCAGCCCCGGCAGACGTTCGCTGGGGGTCACAGGCGGGTAGTAGGCGGTGGCGTTATCAAGTTTGCCGAAGCAGGTACGATTCAGCAAAATCACGAAATACACCGCCGTGAGCCCAGTTCCCAAAATCGCGACTAGGGTCGGCAGTGGATAGCGGCTGTAGCTGCCCTGAAAAATCAGAAACTCGGCGACAAAGCCAACCAGACCCGGAATGCCCGCACTGGCCATGCCCCCCATAATCAAGAGGCCGCTGGTCGTGGGCAGGCCCCGTACAGGGTTGAGCAGACCATTCAGAACATCGAGATCACGGCTACCGACTTTGGTTTCGATAATGCCGACCAGATGAAAGAGAAAGGCCAGGATCAAGCCGTGGGCTACCATCTGCAGGGCGACCCCTGTGAGACTGGTTGAGGTCGCAGCGGCCATACCAAGGATGATGTAGCCCATGTGGCCAATAGAGCTGTAGGCAACCATCCGCTTCAGGTCTTTCTGGGCAATCGCATTCAATGCCCCATAGATGACGGTGATGCCGGCCCACCAGGCTAATTTATCGGCACTGTCGGCCCAGGCATCGGGGAACAGCTCCAGGCCAAAGCGCACCAGGCCGTAGGTGCCCAGCTTGGAAAGGACACCGCCCAAGAGAATGGCTACCGGCGCAGAAGCACTGCTGTAGGCATCGGGCAGCCAAGTGTGCAAAGGCAGGAGGGGCATTTTGATGCCAAAGGCAATCAGGATCATAATCAGCAAAATCTGCTGTGTGCGCGGCGGCAGGAGGCTGGTGTTGATCGCCAAACGCTCGAAACTATGAGCTTCGCTGAGGGCATAGAGGGCAAGGAAGGCCACCAGGAGAATGATCCCTGAAACGGCGGTGTAGATCAAAAACTTGAGCGCCGCTTGGTTGCTCCGTCCTTGCCCCCAGATGGCGATCATTAGGTAGATCGGCACGAGTACCAGCTCGTAGCAGATGAAGAAGAGCAGGAGATTCTCGGCCAAAAAAGCGCCGTTGACCGCACCACACAGCAGCAGCGTCAGGCTGTAGAACAGCCTTGATCGCTCGGCCTCACCAATCAGGGCCGCAATCCCACAGAGGACAATATTCAAGCCAATGAGCAGGACGGCTAGGCCATCTAAACGGAGAGACAGATTGAGGCCAATTTGGGGCAACCACGACCAGCTGATGCTGGCGAGAGGCATGGCGCTGCCCAGATAAATGAGCCAGCCCAGTAGACCAAGGGTTGTGGCAATAGCAAGGCGTTTGCCGCCCAAACCGAAACCGATCGCGATCGCGACTAGGGTGGGTATCGCCAGTAGGGGTATGAGTTCCATGCTCGCTCCTTAAAACGCCAACCAACCGACAAGAACTGCGGCCAAGACCACCGTGAGGGCATAGGCCTGCAGTTGACCTGTCGTGGTGTACTTGAGCAGTTCACCGCCTGCAATCACAGCAATGCTGGTCAGATTTACGGCCCCATCGACAATCGTGCGGTCAAACCAGGCGGTGACTTTGGCAAAGAGCCCCACCAAGGCAATGATGGTTTGCCGATAAAACGGCATGACATAAAGACCCTGACGCAACGCAGCCACACTCGGCAGGCGGGGTCGCTCTGGGGGCAGATACAGGGCAGCAGTTGCCCCAGCCCCCCCAAGACCGGCCGCCCACACTACTGCCAGGGCCAGAGAGAGCGGCGGCAGCTCACCGACACTGGCCCAGAGTTGAGGCGTATGCAGCGTGAAACCTGCCACGACCAGCATCGGCACAATCATCGGCCAGAACACTTCGGGCGAGCGCTCGGTCAGTTGTTGGGTTTTGCCGCCCCAGATGAGGCCAAAGGTACGGACGAGGGCGATGCCACTGAGGGCATTGATCCCACTCGCGATCGCGACCCAAACTGGCCCCGCTTGCCCTAACCATTCGCCCAAACCCCAGGTTGTGCCCAGCAGAAGCCCCGCCGTCCCCACGAGAAAGCTGAGACCCGACAACGGTCGCCGCGACCACAGCCCCCCCAACAGGCGCAGATCTTGGCTGATGCTGTTCCAGATCACCGTCCCCACGGCCATAATTACGACGGCCATCGCCAGGACATAACTCAGCAGTACGTGCCAAGCGACATCAGGCTGACCCAAGCCCGTGGCAATAAACACTAAGCCCATGTAGGCGCTCGCCAGATAGGAGAGTACCCGCTTGACATCGACTTGGGCGATCGCGATGAGACTACCACCGATGGCACTGGTCAGACCAATCGCCAGCATCACCGTCATCGTCAGCGGCGAAAGACTCAGCAGGGGTTCAAGGCGAATCAGCACCCAAGCACCCGTCGAAACAACCACCGTATTACGCAAAATCGTCGAGGGCAATGGCCCTTCCATGGCTTCATCCAGCCAACTGTGAAGCGGGAACTGGGCACATTTCGCCACAGGAGCCGCGAGCAATGCCAGCATGACCAAGGTGAGCACAGTCGGATCGACGCTTACAGCCCCCAAACGCACCTGCTCTGCCCACGCGGCGAGGCCCTCAAAGGTCCAGGTGCCTGTCAGGGGATAGATTGCAATCACCCCCATCAGCAGCAGCAAATCACCAATACGCTTAGTCAAAAACGCATCGCGGGCGCCACTGACAACAAGCGACTGATTGTACCAGAAGCCCACCAGCAAATAGGTGCCGAGGGTCAAAATTTCGAGAATGACATAGCTGAAAAAGAGGGAGTCGCAGAGTACCAGGGCGCACATCCCCCCCTCAAACAAGCCCAAGAGCGAGAAGAAGCGTGACCAGCCCCAATCGGTTTCCATATAGCCCACGGCATAGATCTGCGCCGCAAGGTTCAGACCCGAAATGATCGCGCAGGCCGTAAGCGTAAGCCGCGAAAATTGCAGTGGCAGCGCCAAGCTTAGGTTCGCCACCTGCAACCAGTTCAGCGATACCAGCAGGGGCGGCTGATCCCAGAGAATGACCAGGGTCGCGATCGTATGAATCAGGGCAACACAGGTCAAAACAATGTTGATATACCCAGCCGGTCGTGGCCCTGTCGCGCGGGGTGTCGACCACCAAAAAGCGCCCAGCCAAGCTATCAAGGCGTAGCAGGGAATGAGCCAGGCGGTGTCGAGGATAACTTGGGTCATATTAAGGATTTTTTAAGCTTCTTATGATTCATCCTAAGGGCAAGATGGATAGATTATAATAAGTATTGTTGATGATCTCCATAAGTAAAATACTATAATGAGTTCATTGAGAGCGACCACCGCCCGTGGTGCGCGCGCCATCATATCCTCCCTATAGTCAGTGCCATGCTGCCCCACGTTACGCTGCACCAACTGCAAATTTTTGAGGTCGTGGCGCGACACCTCAGCTTTACGCGCGCGGCTGAAGCACTTTATCTGACTCAGCCTACAGTATCAATGCAGATTAAGCAGCTGAGTACCAGTTTAGGGGTGCCTCTCTTCGAGCGGATTGGTAAACAGATTTACCTTACCGAGGCAGGACAAGCCTTGCAACAAACCTGCGAGAAAATCTTTACCCAGCTTGATGATTTTGAGATGACCCTAGCCGATCTGAAAGGCTTGAAGCAGGGGCGTCTGAGCATTTGTGCTGTCACGACCGCCAAGTACTTTGTTCCGCGTCTGTTGGGACCCTTTTGCCAGGAATATCCGGGTATTGATGTGGCGTTGCAGGTGATGAACCGCCGCCAAGTGATCGAGCGCATCAGCAATAACATGGATGATCTCTATGTGATGGGGCTGCCGCCCGCCGAGCTAGACGTGGAGGCTGAGCCATTTTTGGCCAATCCTTTGGTGATGATGGCACCCCTGCACCATCCCCTTGTGAAGGAGACTCATATTCCCCTCGAACGGATTATTCAGGAGCCCTTCCTAGCCCGCGAGGCGGGTTCGGGCACACGTCTGGCGGTCGAGCGGGTGTTTGAGCAGGCAGGGCTGAAGCTGAATATCCGCATGGAATTAGGCAGTAGCGAGGCGATTCGCCAGGGCATTGTCGGTGGCCTTGGTATTTCGGTGCTCTCCAAGCATGTGCTGGCGCTGGGTGGCTGGGAACAACACCTGGCAATTTTGAATGTAGAGAGCTTTCCGATTCCGGGGTCGTGGTACCTGGTTCATCTGCGCTCAAAGCGCTTATCGGTGGTGGCCCGCACCTTTGCCGATTTCTTAATTCATCATGCGGCTGAGGCGATGCTGAGTTAGCAGAGGTTTGGGGTAGGGCCGGGATATCTAGTTGTTCCCCTTAAGAGTGAGACAGTTTTAGTCCCCCATGCCTCAGCGGAACTTGAGTTCGGGGCGATTCCAGTTCTCCAATGAATGTCTCACTCTTATTCTGAATGACCATACAAGCGTTCTTGCGCTCCAGCGGGTCTTTGATAGGACAAAACCCCGAGAGCCACACCTGCTTGCTTGGGATTTGCGGCGCTGATCGCGCCTCAGGGCAAGAGCGGACTGGCTTGGGCAGCGGCGGCAGTATCAGCGTCAATAAAGCCAGCTTCGGCCATCACCCGCAACACAAGGTTGCGCCGGGCTCGCGATCGATCTGGATTAACCAAGGGCGACAGCACACTCGGGGCTTGGACAACACCCGCAAGCAAAGCCGCTTCGGGCAAGGTGAGATCGGCGACCGATTGGTCAAAATACAGCGCAGCGGCATCGGCAACCCCATAGGCACCGCTGCCAAAGTAAACACGGTTGAGGTAGTAGGCGAGGATTTCCGCTTTGCTGAGGCTGTCTTCGATCGCGATCGCGATCAGCATCTCCCGCGACTTGCGCTCCCAGGACTGCTCGGGCGACAGAAACAGGTTCTTCACCAGTTGTTGGGTCAGCGTGCTGCCACCGGCAACCACGGTGCCTGCCTGCCAATTACTCCAGAGGGCGCGGCCTGTGCCCCAGAGATCCACACCATCGTGGTCAAAAAAACGCCGATCTTCGATGGCAACCACGGCATCGATCAAGACCTGGGGCAGATCCTCAACCGCGACAGTTCGCTGGGGTAAATTACCCGGTGGATAATCAAAGCGGGCCGACTGCGCCGCCGGCTGTAGCAAGCTGATATCAGGTATGGCCTGCTGGGCCGCGACTGTCAGACTCACGCCGACCAGAATTGTGCCGATTGCTAAGACCATGGACCGTCGCCACACAAGGTGCTCCTAGTCTACAGACGAGCGATGGGCAGCCCGCAGGCGCTCAATCCGGGCTTCGGCAATCGCCAAAATATCGTCCATCGATTTCTCTTGCAAAAACTGGGCAGTTTGTTCTTGGTAGGGGCGGTGAGGGCACTTATCGCCCAAAACACAGCCGTTAACGCACATTTCTGCGCAGTTGGGGGTTAGGGTCTCAGACATTAGCATTGCTCCGGGCTTCTTCTCCAGAGTAATTCTCTATGCTAGAAAGCAGCGCATCTTCGAGCCCCTATGCACGTTCTTTCGGTTCCCACCTGGATGATTCACATCACAAGCGTTATCGAGTGGATGCTCGCCATCAGCCTTATTCAGCGCTATGCCGTGGCGACGACAAACCCCCGCTGGCAGGGGCTGGCTTGGGCGATGCTGCCGGCTTTGTTGGGGGCGATGGCCGCGATTACCTGGCATGTGTTTGACAATAGCCCAGCGCTGGAATGGTTGGTGCTGTTTCAGGCGGCGATGACCTTTGGCGGTAACTGCACCCTCGCGATCGCGGCCTATCGGCTGCAGGCAGTGCCTCAATCAGGGACTCAATCCGGCGGTGAGTAGGCCGAAGATTCGGGGAGGCTATCGCTCAGGCCGCTAGGTGATGCAGGAAAGCTGGGCGGTGCTTGAGTGCGAATATGCAAATCCCGCTGGGGAAAGGGAATGGCGATATGGTGCTGCCGAAAAGCGGCATCGATCGCGAGATTGAGTTCACTTTTGATCATGAACTGATCTTGGGGGCGGCTAATCCACACCAGCAATTCAAAATTGAGCGAAGATTCACCAAACCCCGTCATCCAAGCTTGGGGCGGTGGCACACTCAACACACGGGCATTGGCCTTGGCAACCTGCAACAGAGCCTCAATCACCAAGCCTGTATCCGAGCCATAGGCGACGCCAACCTGGGTGCGAATGCGGCAGCGTGGGTCACGGTAGCTCCAGTTGACGACATTGGCTTCCATAAAGCGCGAGTTCGGCACAATCACATGCAGCCGGTCAAGGGTGCGGATCGTGGTTGCGCGCAGGTTAATCTGCTCGATGGTGCCCAACCAGCCATCGACTTCGACCAAGTCACCGACCTGAATCGGTCGCTCTAGCAACACCGCGACGCCACTGACAAAATTGTTGCTGAGGTTTTGCAAACCAAAACCTAAACCGAAACCAACCGCACCGGCAATCAGAAACAACGAGCTGAGATCAATACCGATAAAGGGCAAGACGATGAGAATGCCCAAGAGCGTGATGCTGTATTGCAGGCCCGTCGCGATCGCATCCTGCAAGCCGATATTAAGGCCCAAGCGCGGCAAGACATGGGTCTTCAGGCTGTTGCTGAGGTTGCGCGACAACACCAGTACCAGCACTGCCAAAATTGCAAAGCTGATAATGCTCTGGATCGTGACTGGCGAGTTGGGCACCAGTGGTTGATTGAGTGCCTCAAAGGCTTGGGCCAAGCGCTCATACAGTTGCCGCCGAAAGGGTCGCAGCAGGGGCATCAGTTGCAACGCGGTATCAAAGCCACCCCAGGCAATCAGCAGGCGCATACTCCAGGTGCAGAGAATACCCGCCAGCACAACCCAACGATGCCAGGGTGTCGCGAGGCGGCTTGTAAACCAGGGTTGGATTCTGGCAATAACTTTATCACTGAGGCCCATTAGGGGATAAGCCGCTAACAGCACCGCCAAGGCCGATACGGTGCCAAAGAGGATAAAGAGTGGCTGGCGGGCGAGCACTTCATCCCGAGCGGTGCTGATGGCTTCGTTGAGTTCGCTAGCCCATTGCTCGGCAACGAGCTGCACATCCTCCAAGCTCACGTCATCGGGGTCTTTATCGAGTACCGCCGCCGCATCTTGGTAGGTCACAGTAAAGAGGTAGCGCTCAGTCGCCGCAAAGCGATCCCGCTCACCCAAAATCAGAATAAACTGCCCGTTGGGGTCAAAATCTGAGCGCACATCAAGAGCGGGCACATTACCTTGCTCTTGAGGGCGCAGAAACTCGGCAATGGTTTGATTGACGCTAAAGGCGCGAATTTCACTGCGAAACTCGGTTGATTGCAGCTCAAAGATCGGTTCACCGCCGACTAAAACTGGGCTTGGGAGGAGATCTTGGGCCCCACCCCGCAGACCGATAAGCAAGAGGAGCGCCACGATCGCGACAAGCCAGAACGGACGGAGACGGCGCTTCACAAAACCTGAGGGGGGCTACTGAACTCTAGAATAGTCTTGATTCGGGAGTCACCATGCGGGATCAGATTCATATCCGTAATCTGGAGTGCTACGGCTATACCGGCGTGCTGAGCGAAGAACAGCGCTTAGGGCAGCGATTTCGGGTTGATTTACAGCTAAGTGTCGATCTGAGTGCCGCCGCCCGCTCGGATGATCTCAACGATACGGTTAACTATGCCGATGTTGTCGCGATCGCCCGTGATACTATCCGCCAGCAGCCCTTCAAACTTATCGAAGCCCTCGCCTTCGCGATCGCGACCCAGCTCCTGGCTTTGCCCCCAATCGAGCAAGTTGAGATTACCCTCACCAAACCCCACGCCCCCATTCCTGACTTTGGTGGCGAAGTGGCCGTCAGCCTGACTCTGCCCCCCGAACGTACTAAGTCAAAGCCGGTATGAGACAGCTTCCACCAGCGGCGATCTTGCAACTCAATCCAACCGTGGGTGATCTGGAGGGCAATGCCCGCCTCATTCGGTCTGCCGCCCAAACCGCTGCCGAACAGGGTGCTGCCTGGGCGGTGACTGCCGAGCTAGCCCTCTGGGGCTATCCACCCCGTGATCTCCTGCTTCGGCCAGCGTTTGTCGCTCAGTCTTGGCAGATTTTGCAACAGCTTGCCCAAGATCTACCGATTCCGGTGTTGGTTGGTGTTGCGATGATGGGCGACCAACCCCACCAGCACCGACTCTATAACAGTGCCGCCTGGTTGACTGACGGACAGATTCAACAGACCATTCATAAACATCGCCTGCCCACCTACGATGTCTTTGACGAACGCCGCTACTTCAGCCCCGGCGATCCGACCCAAAACCCCGTAATCGAATGGCAGGGTTGGCGCTTGGGCGTCACAATCTGCGAAGACATTTGGCCGGGTGATTACCCCTTCGACCCTCTCCAGCACCTCTGGGCCTTGCATCAGCAGCACCCCCTCGATCTCGTGATTAATCTCTCCGCCTCACCCTACAGCCGGGGCAAAGCTACCAAGCGGCAGCACCTGCGGCAGCACCTCCAGGCCCGCTATCCTTGGCCTTGGCTCTATGTCAACCAGGTCGGCGCCAACGATCACCTCATTTTTGATGGCCATAGCTGGGCGGCGACGGCGAGTGGCCTTCAACAAGCACCAGCGTTCAAAACAAGTGTTACCTGCATTGATTGGCAGCAATTGCCAAACGTTCAAGCAGCCAAAGCCAGCGAAACAACGCCTGACCCCGACCAAGATATCTATCAGGCCTTGGTTTTGGGTCTGCGCGATTATGTGCATAAATGCGGCTTCGAGCGCGTTGTCCTCGGTCTTTCGGGCGGTATTGATTCGGCGGTTGTCGCCGTTCTTGCCGTCGAAGCCCTGGGATCAGATGCCGTTCTGGGTATTCGGTTACCCTCGCCCTACAGCAGCGAAGGTAGTTTGACAGATGCGGCGGCGCTGGCTGATCGCTTGAGCATTCGCCTCGAAACCTTGCCTATTAACGACTTGTTGCATACCAGCCTACAGAGCCTCGCAGCCTTCCAACCCACAGGCATCACCGAAGAAAATCTCCAATCCCGTCTGCGGGGTTTGTTGCTGATGGCGATCGCGAACCAAGAGCAGCGACTGGTACTCAGCACGGGCAACAAATCTGAACTGGCGGTGGGTTATTGCACCCTCTACGGCGATATGTCAGGGGCGCTCGCACCCTTGGGCGATCTCTACAAAACCCAGGTCTATGCCCTCGCCGCCGCCATTAACCGCCAGGCAGCGCGTATCCCGACGGCAATTCTCACAAAACCACCCTCGGCCGAACTGCGCCCCGACCAAAAAGACAGCGACAGCCTGCCCGACTACGCGATCCTCGACCCGATTTTGCAGGGTCTGATTGAAGAGCGCCAAACCGCCGCCGAACTGATTGCCGCCCAGATTGCCCCGGCAGCAGTCATTAACCGGGTGGCCAGCCTCATGCAACGCTCTGAATTTAAGCGCCAGCAGGCCCCACCCGCTCTGCGCGTCAGTCCAAGCGCTTTTGGTAGTGGTTGGCGCATGACCATTGCCCAAAAACCAAGTTTTTGAGCGGTAAGTGCCTCAACTAGGCTTGTCAGAACCCGACCCGTTATCTTATCGGGCTTGCTCCGGCTGCGGTCGGGGCGTCAAACTTTGCCAGTAAGCCCGACCAATCGTCAGCCAGAAAACACCGTAGGCCAATGCTTGCAGCGCGTAAAACCGATCGCGATAGCCGAGCAAGAGCTTGAAGATAATTCCCGGTAGGGCATTCTGCGGCAGCCAGGTGTGCCAATCCCACAGTTGCCAACCCAAAATACAGGTGCCCTCACAGCCATAGGCCGCGACCAACGCCCGATCGGTATGGGCCAGCAGACTAATGACTAGGCCGCCCACCAGCAACAACAAGACGATGCCCAACGTCTGGAAAAACTGCGCCACATTCAGCCGCACACCCCACCGAAAGAGGGCAAAGCCAATCGCGATCGCGAAACCTGCGCCTGCCGCCGCCCCAACCCAAGCCGGTGGCCCCAGCTCCGCCTGCGAGAGCACAAACACCACTGCCTCAAAGCCCTCACGGACAATCGCACTCCACACCAGGCCAAACAAACCCCAACCCGTACCCCGAGCCACCGCCGCTGCAACTGAGGTTTGCACCTCTTGCTTGATCATGCGCGCTTGCCGGGTCATCCACAGCAGCATCCAGCTCAAAATCGCGATCGCGAGCACCTCAAACCCGGCCACCACCGCTGGTTGAATAATCGCCGCCTGGGGCAAGCCCGCCAGTTGCGCCAACCAGTGGGCAACCACAAGCCCCACCCCCGCACTACTCAGCAAGCCCAGCACCACCCCCGCAGCTACCCAGGGGTAATATTGCCGTTGCTCCGACTTGTGCAAATAGGCCACAACAATACCGACCACCAGCGCCGCTTCAACCCCTTCACGCAGGGCAATCACAAAACTGGGCAGGGCCGCCGTCGCATCAAACCAAGGCATCAGCACAAATCATAGGTTGCAACACTTTCAATTCTAATAAGTTCGCCCAGGGTCGCCTAATCGCGATCGCTGCCCCGGCTAGCCTGGGTCATGCCCACCAGCCTCACCCAGTACCTGCCTGGAATCAGTCGCGATGGTCTTCGACCGACCGGCGGTCATCGCGGCTGGTACCCGAAGCCATGATTCATGGCTACTGGAAAACCCTCCAAGCCGAGCCAGCGCACGTCCCAGAGGGCTTCATTAGCGTCAACATAGTGCTATTGGGTACTGGCAGATTGAGAGCCCTATCGCGATCGCTCACGAAACACAGAAGGCTCTCGCAACTCACGTGCAGGCTTTGGGCTCACACGCAATCACATCATTACAGCTTTGACCGATGCAGCTCTAACCCAGATTACGTCTGTGTCCCTGACCTGCCGCCGAGGCTGAGCGCTGACGCCTTGCCGGTTTTTGCTGCTGCCCACCCCGGGGATAAGCTTGACCGCCTCTGCCCTCATAGCCACGTGCTTGCCCTTGACCCCGGCGTTGGGGTGCCGGTGTCTCGCCACTGCTATCGTCCTGGGAATACTTCGCTGCACCCTGAGTCGGCTCATAGCCTTCCACCTGATCGCGCGTAAAGCGGCGATTCAGCAAGCGCTCGATATCACGCAAATAGCGCTCTTCGTCCCGCGAGACTAACGATACGGCCCGACCTTCATTACCTGCCCGACCGGTTCGACCAATGCGGTGGACATAATCTTCCGGCACATTCGGCAAATCAAAATTCACCACATAGGGCAACTGATCAATATCAATCCCCCGTGAGGCGACATCCGTCGCTACCAAGATCCGCGCCTTACCTTGCTTAAAATCGCTCAGGGCACGACTGCGGGCAGCTTGGCTCTTGTTGCCATGAATCACCGCTGTCTTCAAGCCATCACTCGCCAATTGCTCAGCCAGACGGTTCGCACCATGTTTCGTGCGCGTAAAGACCAGCACCTGCTTCCAGTTATTGAAGCCAATCAGATACGACAGCAGTTCCCGCTTCCGATCGCGATCGACTGGATGGACGATCTGCTCGATATGCTGTGCGGTCGCATTCGGTGCGGCAACCTCAATCTGCACAGGGTTGTGCAACAGCGAACTCGCAAGCTGCCGGATCGCTGGCGAGAACGTCGCCGAGAACATCACCGTTTGGCGCTGCTCAGGCATCGTCGCGACAATTTTGCGAATGTCATGGATAAAGCCCATATCGAGCATCCGGTCGCACTCATCCAGCACCAGAATCTCAATTTGCGACAGATCAACAGTGCCTTGGCGGTGGTGGTCCAGCAGTCGCCCAGGTGTCGCCACAATAATATCTACACCGCGCTTGAGCGTCTGAATTTGGGGCACAAACCCCATCCCGCCATAAATGACAGCCGACTTCAGCGGCAAGTGCTTACCATAGGTCGAAACACTGTCACTTACCTGCGCTGCCAACTCCCGCGTTGGCGTCAAAATCAGCGCCCGTGGCACCCGTCTTCCACCGCTCTGAGGCTGTTCTTGCAACCGTTGCAGCATGGGTAGTGTAAAACTTGCTGTCTTGCCTGTCCCCGTCTGGGCACTCGCAAATAAGTCTTTACCAGCCAAAACCGCCGGGATCGCCTGCACTTGAATGGGTGTGGGCGACGTGTAACCAGCCTCGTCAACTGCACGCAAGAGTGCAGCCGCAAGGCCAAAGGTATCGAATGTCATGAAATAAATCTGCTCCTAGTGGATGCCCTTACCCATACGGATCCAGCCTAAGAGCACGCAATACTAATTGTTTTTACCGACATACCAGTGGCTCAGCGTTAGCGACCACTTAACCACAGCAGACCGGATTATACGCTGTAGGTACTCATAATGACACACTCACACTCACAGCGCAAGGCACACCCCACTAAAGCCAAGCTAGGCTAGACCGTTTCTCGTTTCTAGTTTTGGTAAACAGCTCGGTAAGCCTACAGCAACACAAAAATATATGTAACTCGCTTCAGCCATTGACCGACATAAAGCTGAGCCTTACGCCATCGCGTTAATCACATAGTCAAAGTAGGGTGCTGCCTCCGATGCCTCGACATCACTCAACACATTGAGGGCAGCTTGCTTGAGCGCGATGATGGCATCAATCATGCCCGGAATCGGCACATTAAGGGCGTTATACATTTCACGCACACCAATCAGGCCAATGCTTTCAATCGGCTCTTTGCTACCCGCAATAATGCCGTAGGTAATCAGGCGCAAGTACCAGTCATAGTCACGCAGGCATTGATTATATTGCTTATCACTATAGGCATTGCCGCCCACCTGCCGATACTCGGGGTGCTGCACAAACAACTGCTTCTGGGCTTGGTCAACAATGCGCTTCTTACTCTCAGTCAGCGATTCGGCAATCCGCAGTCGCATCGCCCCTGTCCGGACATAATCAGTCACTGCCTGCAGTTCCGAGACAGTTAGGTAACGCAACTCATCGTCGGCAAGCGTAATAACGTCGTTGATAACGCTCATTAGATATACCCGTGTTAATAAGACCCATTTATAAAATCAGCTTACCAGACCTTCTCCGGCCTACTGCCCCCCCGATGGCAGCCTTCTCAGCAATCCTTTAGAAATCGTTACACTAAGATCACGGGTGTACGGTACGGCCATGCAAGGTTCACACAATTCGCAAGCTCACGATGATTTGCAAGCTCACGGCTCGCAGGCTTCAACCACAGCCAATAACTTCTTTTGGCACTGGCGCGACTATCGCGTCGGTTACCGCTATGTTGTCTCGCAGCAACTAGCACCCAGCGCGCCGATGCTGCTCATTCACGGCCTGGGTGCCTCTTTGGGCCATTGGCGCAACACAATCGCCCCCCTGCAAGTTGACCGCTCTGTCTATGCTGTCGATCTCTTGGGGTTTGGCAGCAGCGATAAGCCCGTCATCCCTTACACCATTGATCTCTGGGTCGAGCAGGTCTACGACTTTTGGCGCGCCACCATTCAACAGCCCATTTTTGTCGGTGGTCACTCCCTCGGCGGTATTGTTGCCCTTACCCTGGCCGCCCGTCATCCCGATATGGTCAAGGGCTTGGTGCTTGTCAGTTGTGCTGACGGCCCTCACCCCGAAACCCTGCCGCCTCCCTTTAGCTGGTTAGTGCAGGGCTTTTTTGAAGGCGTCGTTGGCCTAGTCAGTAATCCGATTACCTATCCGTGGCTGTTTAATAAACTGCGGGAGCCCGCTACCCTCAAGCAGTGCCTCAAAAACGTCTACCGCTACCAAGATCAAGTTGATAGCGAACTCATCGAAATTTTTCGCACCCCCGCCTTCGATACCAATGCACCAACTGTGTTTATCGAAGCCCTACGCGCTGTCCTCACGCGCCCGTTCAGCAGCCCCAAAGAACTACTACCCCAAATCATGCAGCCCATCTTGGTCGTCTGGGGACAGGATGATCCGGCAGTACCCAGCTTTTTGGCTAAGCAGTTCCAGCGTTGGCAGCCCCGCCTTAAGCTTATTCTCTTGCCGGGTGTTGGCCACTGCGCCCACGACGAGTTGCCCCTATGGGTCAGTACCCTCATGGGTGAGTGGGCTACAGCCCAAGAGCAGCAGATGGTGCGCTTCTAGATGTTGCCACTACCTGAACCTCTGTTGCCGCCTAGTCAAAACAGCGCTTGCAAGAGCAGTAGTTGAAAGAGACGCTTTCTCTATGGTTCGATCTCTATGGCAGCAATGACCTACCAAGATTCAGGATGGCAATTTCATGATGATTGTACGTTGGGCCAGTGGGCTTGCCTGTGCCTGTAGTCTGGGTGTGTTGACCCTCGCGACATCAGCACCTGAACGATCCCTCGCAGTCATTGCCACCCTGGGTTCGGGCTTGAGTGCCTTGCTAGCAGCTAAACCAAAATCAACTACGCCGGAACGACCCACGGCTGCTGTGCCCATAACAGTTACACCTCTGGGCGAGCAATACCAATCCTGCTGGCAAATTGATGGCCAAGTCCAAGAAAATCGCGGCACTGCCGTGATCCTAGATTTTGGTGATCGTCTTGCTGTGCGCCAAACTGAAATTCAGCAGGGCGCTTACATTATGGAGCTTAAGCGCCAAGGCCCCCAGGCCGTAACGGGGACTTGGTGGTACATGCCAACCAGCGTGGCTCAGGGTACATTCCAGGGCAAAATCAGTACTGACGGCCAAGAGATTGTCGGTCGCTGGAATGGCCCCAAAGGTCAGGGTAGTGGTGATTGGCTGCTGAAACGGTCTGATGATACCGCAGGCACTTAAGCCCCAGTGAACTGTACAGCAGCCTTAATAGATCGCTAGACGCAGACCTCACGACCAACATCCTTACCGATTGCTCGTCGAGCAGCGCGAGCCTCCTGACGCAGATGATCCAGCAGCTCAGCGCGCTGGTCGTACAGACGTCGCAAGGGACGAGGGCCATGTTCGGCGAGGGCATACGCCGTAAGCAAGGGTAACGCTAGGGTCGAGTCACTGTAGACAACAACAGTATCGGGCAATTGGTCGGGGTCAATTTTGCCCCAGGAAACAGCTTCGCCAGGGGTTGCACCCGACAGTCCACCTGTATCTGGACGTGCATCGGTGACCTGCAAGAAGTAATCATGGCCCCGCTCATCAATACCCAGCACTTCTTGAATTTGGGGCTCAGTTTGCAGCATAAAGTTCTTCGGTGAGCCGCCACCTAAGATCCAAACGGCACTCCGACCACCGCGCCGCTTGGCATCAAGAACAATCGAAGCCGTTTCGTTGACATCTAGCGAAACATCAATTAGAGGGCCACGGCCTTCGAGCGCTAGGGCGGCTACATTCATGCCAATCGAGCTATCGCCAGGACTTGAGGTGTAAACTGGCACACCGTAGCGATAGGCAGCCGCGAGTAAAGACTTATTCTTGAGACCCAGAGCTTCTTCACGCGCTGCAATATATTTGCCACACAGATGATGAAATTCTGCCGTACCCATCCGCCGCTGAAATTCAGGCTGTTGTAAAATTTCGCGAAAGAAAGCATCAGTTGAAAGGAGGACATCATAATCAAAGAAGATGTCATAAATACGGACAATTCCTTCAGCCCGCAAGTGAACATCGTTGGCATGAGGGCTGCCCTGATGGAGGTTGAGTCCGATACCGTGGTGGGCATCGTGGTAGAGGTTGGCACCAGTGGAAACAATCCAATCGACAAAGCCATGCTCTAGCAAGGGAATGAGGGCGGCGATACCGAGACCAGTTGGTGTCAGCGCACCCGTAAGGGTCAAACCGACCGTTACGTTGGGCTGAAGCATCTTGCGTGTCAGCAAGTGGCAAGCTTCCCGTAAGCGACCCGCGTTGTAGGCTAAAAACGTTTGATCAATCAGCTCAACAATGCTCATGGTGGCATTGATCGGCCGTGGATCGATTTTGGCACCCCGCACGGTCGTTCTCCAAAAAAGACAGAAGCTCAATCTAGCGTTTTTAAGTTGGCTATGCCTAGCTGTTGAGGGCGCTTTTCCTAAGGTTAAGAGCAGGTTAACTAAAGAAGTGTTGAAAGTAGCACCTAGGGCTTATATATCTCTGGCTACCTAGAGAAACAATTGCGTTCTTTGTTGATTGGATTCAGGCAACTCTAGTGATTGAGTTGGGATAATGGCCAAGACCTGGCGGTAGCGTTGCGGCTTGGGAGCGGGCGTTAAACTGGTAGTGTGCAGAGGGTTTGTGAGAGGGATTGACTGTGACCCACGTGAAACTCCCACCCATGAACGACTATCTTGATCGCACCTATGACCAGCCGTTAATCGATTGGGATGACTATCTGCAGCTCAGCCGGTCTGCCAGTAAAGCCAGCTTTTATAAAGGGTGGTACGAAGTCATTATGGGTGTCGGTGCAGATCATGCCTTAGTCGATGCAGTGGTAACGCTGCTCATTAGCCTTTACTGCATGACACGCGGTATTCCCTACAAAAGTCTGACGAATGCAAGCTATCGCCGCCCTGGCCTGTGGGAATGTCAGCCTGATTCGTCCTATTACTTTAATGCCAACGTCAGTAAGGCCCCCAAAGGCAGCAGCATTATTGATCTCAGCAGTGCCACGCCGCCTGATTTGGTGATTGAGATCGCGAATACCTCGATTTACGAAGATTTTGGGATGAAGCGTGTGATTTATGAGGAAATGCCTGCCACAGAGTATTGGATAGTGAGCATCCCCGAAGCGGTCGTGATTGCCCATGCCATTGAGGGGATTGGTGGGAGTCGCCGCATTGCCGAGTCGCGGTTGCTGCCAGGGTTGACGCTGGAGTTAGTCGCAAGTGCCATTGCAAAAGCCCAGGAACTCGACAATGCCCAACTGGGTCAGTGGTGGCTCCAGCAGTTGCAAGCTGCTCCGCTTTGACTCACAGCCCTACGCCTAAAATGTAAGCCGATACCCAAGAGACCTCCATGAGCTTTGTTGGCTTGCATGTTCACAGTGATTACAGCCTGCTGGATGGGGCTAGCCAAATCCCCGATCTGGTGCAGCGAGCGGCTGAGCTGGACATGCCAGCCGTTGCTTTAACTGATCATGGGGTGATGTATGGCGCGATTGAGCTGCTGAAGCAATGTCGCAACAAATCGATTAAGCCGATTATCGGCAATGAGATGTATGTCATCAATGGCGACATCATGGATACGCGCCGTCAACCGCGCTATCACCAGATTGTCTTAGCTAAAAACACTCAGGGCTATAAAAACCTCGTTAAGCTCACAACAATTTCACACCTTCAGGGCATTCAGGGCAAAGGGATTTTTTCGCGTCCTTGCATCAACAAAGACTTACTGGCGCAGTATCACGAAGGACTTATTGTCACCTCAGCGTGCTTGGGCGGCGAAATTCCCCAAGCGATTATGCAAAACCGGCTTGATATTGCGGAGAAGACGGCTCGCTGGTACAAGGATCTATTCGGTGAAGATTTTTATCTGGAATTACAAGATCACGGCTCAAAAGAAGATCGTGTTGTCAATACGCACATTGTACGTCTTGCAAACTTGCTCGATATTGAGCTGATTTTGACGAATGATTCCCACTTTGTTTCCTGTACCGATGTCGAAGCCCATGATGCACTGCTGTGTATTCAAACGGGCAAGCTCATCAGCGAAGATAAACGGCTCCGTTACAGCGGCACCGAGTATCTCAAAAATGCCGCCGAAATGCGGCTGCTTTGTCGCGACCACCTCGAACAGGCTGTGATCGATGTCGCGATCGCGAACACGGTGGTCGTCGCCAACAAAATCGAAACCTACGACATCCTCGGCGAAGCTCGCCTACCGCGCTACCCTGTCCCGGCGGGGCATACGTCCGAAAGTTACTTTGAAGCAGTCAGTTGGCAGGGCTTACTGGAACGACTGGGCTGCCAAAGTCGTGAAGCAGTACCCGAGATTTATCGCGATCGGCTCTTGCGCGAGCTGGAAGTAATGCTATCAAAAGGTTTTGCCGACTACTTTTTGGTGGTTTGGGATTACATTCGTCATGCCCGCGAGCACAACATTCCCGTCGGGCCAGGCCGAGGTTCAGCGGCGGGTTCGTTGGTTGCCTACGCCATGCGCATTACCAATATTGACCCAGTGCATTATGGCCTGCTATTCGAGCGCTTTTTGAACCCCGAGCGCCAATCGATGCCGGATATTGATACCGACTTTTGTATCGAGCGCCGCCAAGAAATTATCGACTACGTTACCGACAAATACGGCAGCGACAAAGTTGCTCAGATCATCACCTTCAACCGCATGACCTCCAAAGCCGTCCTTAAGGATGTGGCACGGGTGCTAGATATTCCCTACGGTGATGCTGACAAAATGGCCAAGATGATCCCTGTCTCGCGGGGCAAACCGGCCAAGCTGAAGCAGATGATCGGTGAAGACACACCTGCCCCCGAGTTTCGCGAGAAATACCTTAACGATTTGCAAGTCAAACGCTGGCTTGATTTGGCTCTGCGCATCGAGGGTACCAACAAAACCTTTGGTGTTCATGCAGCGGGTGTCGTGATCTCGCGCGATCCTCTCGATGAAATCGTCCCCCTCCAGCGCAACAACGACGGCTCAGTCATTACGCAGTACTTCATGGAAGATGTCGAAGCCATGGGTCTGCTGAAGATGGACTTTTTGGGCTTGCGCAACCTGACGATGATTCAGCGTACCGTTGAGTTGATCAAAGATACATGCCAGCAAACCATCGACCCTGATGCTCTCCCCCTTGAAGACGAAGCAACCTATGCCTTGCTGGGGCGAGGTGAGCTCGAAGGGATCTTCCAGCTCGAATCCTCCGGTATGAAGCAGGTGGTGCGCGACCTCAAACCCTCTAACCTCGA
>CAZAGN010000012.1:20654-45693 GCA_964484905.1 uncultured bacterium
TCGAATCCTCCGGTATGAAGCAGGTGGTGCGCGACCTCAAACCCTCTAACCTCGAGGATATTTCTTCAGTTTTAGCCCTCTATCGGCCCGGCCCTCTCGATACAGGCATGATTCCTGAATTTATCGATCGTAAGCATGGCCGCAAGGTGATTAGCTATGCCCACCCCCTGTTAGAGCCCATCCTCAAAGACACCTACGGCACGATTCTCTATCAAGAGCAAATCATGCGGATTGCCCAAGACCTCGCGGGCTACAGCCTTGGCCAGGCCGATTTGCTGCGGCGGGCGATGGGCAAAAAGAAAGTTGCTGAGATGGAAAAGCACCGCGAAGCCTTTGTTTCGGGGGCAGCCGCCCATGATGTCAGTGCGGCAGTGTCCCAAGAGCTGTTTGATCAGATGGTTGCCTTTGCTGAGTACTGCTTTAACAAATCGCACTCGACGGCCTATGGCTTTGTCACCTATCAGACAGCCTATCTAAAGGCGCATTACCCCGTGGAATATATGGCGGCATTGATGTCGTCGGTAGGTGGCGACCAAGACAAGCTGCAACGCTACATGGCTTACTGTGCTGCCGGAGGCTTTAGCGTCGAGCCGCCGGATGTCAATCGATCGCGAGTGGACTTCACACCCCAAGGTCAGAGCATTTTGTTTGGTTTGGCCGCCATTAAAAATGTGGGCTTGGCTGCCGTACAGCATCTCATCGCCGAGCGGGATGCCCAGGGTGCCTATGCCAGTCTGGCCGATTTTTGCGACCGCGTTGATTTGCATGTGGTGAATAAGCGTGCCCTCGAAGCCCTGATCTCGGTCGGCAGCTTCGACCTCTTGAACCCTAACCGCCGTCAACTTTTGCACGATCTCGACTTTGTTTTGGAATGGGCCAATAGCCGCGCCAAAGACAAGGCCGTGGGTCAAGCCAGCCTCTTTGATTTGGGTGGCGGTACAGCCGCAACAACAACCAGCTTTGCGACCGTACCCAGCGCACCGGCGACGGCTGACTTTTCAACCCAAGAACGCCTCAAGCTCGAGCGTGAACTGCTGGGTCTATATGTATCAGATCATCCTCTCAAGGGCATTCAAGCCGAAACCCGCCTGCTGGCACCGGTGCCGCTCAGTGAGATTGGCGAGCATTACGGTCAGGCTGATATTTGCTGTGTGGTGATGTTGGCAGGCGTTAAACCCGTAACAACGAAAAAGGGGGCTCGCATGGCGATCCTCAGCCTCGAAGATCTCTCGGGCAGCGCCGAGGCCGTTGTATTTAGCAAAACCTTTGAGCGAATTCAGAATCTTTTGGTTGTCGATAGCCGTGTCATGCTCTGGGCGAAGGTCGATCAACGCGACGACAGTATGCAACTGATTGTTCAAGATCTTGAACCCCTCGAAGCCGTACAAATGCTGCTGGTGCAGCTCACACCCGATCAAGCCGCTGATATTAGTGTCCAGCGTCAACTTGCTGACCTGCTCCAGGCCTTTGAGCAGGGTCGGGTGCCCGTAGTCGCCGAGGTATCAGACGGGCGGCAATCGCTGTATGTACGGTTTGGTGCGCAGTTCCAGATCAGCGATCCTCAAAAAGCCCTGAAAGCCCTGCAAGCCCAAGCATTTCCGGCAACCGCACGACCTCTGTGTACCCCGAATCGTTAGGCTTACGGCTTACTGCCGGAGCGCATATTTAACAAACGTCAGGCCGCTACTAAGTCAGCAATCACCTGTGCAGCCAGATCAGTCTGTATCAGGTCGCTCATCTCCCGCAGCATGGTTGGGCTGGTCACATTTACCTCGGTGAGGTAACCCCCAATCACATCAATACCAACGAAATCGAGATCGGCCGCTTGTAAAACAGGCGCTAAGTCAGCACACAAAGCCCGCTCGCGATCGGTGATCTCGGTTGCGGCAACCCGCCCCCCAGCCGCAATATTGCCGCGAAAATCACCTGTGCCCGGAATCCGGTTGACAGCACCCAGTGGCTGACCCCGCCACAGCAAAATGCGCTTGTCACCTTCTGTAGCGGCTGGTAAGTAGGCTTGCACCATCACAGGCCGCTGCCCCCACTGAGTACTCACTTCAATGAGGGAATTAAGGTTGCGGTCTTCACTCGTCAAAAAGAAAATGCCCTCGCCCCCCTTGCCATCTAGGGGCTTAAGGACAGCTTTGCCTAGACGCTGGACAAACTCACGAATCTGACTCTTTGCCCCCGTAACCAGGGTTTCAGGCGTCCATTGG
The DNA here is from genome assembly GCA_964484905.1 of uncultured bacterium. Lineage (GTDB taxonomy): Bacteria > Cyanobacteriota > Cyanobacteriia > Thermostichales > PCC-7336 > CAZAGN01. The sequence continues at coordinate 22,871 of CAZAGN010000012.1, forward strand.
GGCCACTGGAGGGCGTAGAGCTTTTCGTTAGCGCTGCGCAGAGCGGTGGGGTTATTGAGAACTTTCGTCTGGGCAAGATCGAGGATCTGGGTAGCCGTGATGTAGGCAGCATCAACCGGCGGATCTTTGCGCATCCAGACCCAGTCAAATTCTGCTAGGGCCACAGTTTGTTTTTCGATGATGCTGTACCAAGTACCGGGCACGGCATCATGCAGTTGCAGCGTCTGTACAGTCGCCCAAGCTTGTCCTGCCTGAACCCATAAATCACCTATTTCGAGGGTAGACACCGCATAGCCTTGGGCGGCGGCAGCGTACATCAGCGCCACGCTTGTATCGTGGTGAACGATTAGGCTTGGTAGCGGATCGATGACAAAGGCACAGCGCATTTAGGAGGCCGCCAACAGAGCATCCAGTTCGCCAGCGCGATCTAGGGCATGAATATCATCGCAACCACCAACATGTTGGTCGTTGATGAATACTTGGGGTACCGAGCGTCGCCCATTAGCTCGCGCAGCCATTTTGGCCCGGGCGGCTTCATCGCCATCAATGCTGTACTCGGTGTAGCTGACACCTTTGCTATCCAGCAGACGCTTGGCACGGATACAGAAGGGGCAGGTTTGCCACGTGTAGATTTCAACAGCCATGACGACATCAATGAACGTTTATTAATTATCATCACAAAAGTTGGGCTTTACGGTGGCGATTTACCGATATGTCCTGGCAAACATGTGACCAAGCGCCCTAAAACCACAGACCGCTTAAGGCTCAAGGATTAAGGCCCAAGTGAGTGCGCACCTATCGGTAGCATGGGTAGGTGTTGAATGCTTGTGATGTATGCCCGATTTTATAACGCTGCCTGATCTGCCACCAGTTGCGCCCTATTCGCACGCGGTGCGGGCGGGAGATTTCTTGTTCTTGACGGGGCAATTAGCCGAAGACGCTACGGGGGTTGTGCAGCGCGGCACGATTGCCGCACAAACGCACCAAGTGATGGCTAATTTGCAAAAGGTGCTGGCGGCAGCCGGTAGTAGCTTGGCCCAGGTTATCTCGGTGCGGATTTTCTTGACAGATATGCGGGAATACGAGGAAGTCAACGCCATCTACGCCAGCTATTTTCCGAGTGGTCGGCTGCCCTGTCGTACAACGGTAGGCATTATCAGCCTCGCGGGCTTGGGCGATATTGAAATTGATCTGATTGCTTACTGTGGTGCCGATTAACCCCACGGTAAAGTGATGCTTGTGCTGTAGAATGACGCTTGTGCCGCGCAATGTAAACTTCTGATGAAGAATCCCCAACAGGGATGCAGGCTTCTGTCGGTAACCTGGGTAAGATGAGGAGAACTCTAAAGCTTCCCCAGGCTGTTTTCAGTGAATGAGAATCTCGTTGAAGCCCTGTCGCTCCCGTTGCCCGCCAACCCGATCGCGATGGATGCTGTGACCTTTCGCGATTATTACGCGGCGGGTGAGCGCAATTTTCGGCGAGTCGATTTGTCGGGTGCAGACCTGGCAACCATTGAGCTGATTGGTGTTTTCTTTGATTGGGCTGTGCTGAATGAAGCGAACCTTGAACGGGCGATTATTCTTGAATCACAACTCAGCGGTACGGTACTGTTTCGCGCCAACCTCAAAGAAGCGGTTTTGACTGAAACTGATTTTTATAAAGCCAAACTTCATCAAGCTAATCTTGAAGGAGCCATTCTTTACAGAACGCGCCTGCGTCGGGCGATGCTGACGGGTGCCAACCTGAGTCGGGCGGTATTGGTTGAGGCGGATTTGCTAGAGGCCGATCTGAGCGGGGCCGATTTGACTGATGCCCATTTTTTCCGCACCCGGATGCCCAGTGGCGTGATTCGTGACGATGGTTAGGGCTGGGATGCAGTTAATGAATTGAACGCGGGAGGTCGGCGTCTTTGAACTAGGATGCTTCTTCGGCCTCGGCGGCGGCAGCAGCAATTTGCTCCAGCAGGGCTTCTTCTTGGGCTTCAAAATCAGCTTCCTCGATATCGCCCATATCAAAGGCAAGCTGGAGGGCCAGCAGTTTTTTTTCGAGATTTTCGCGATCGCTAAGCTCTGCATCAACGCGTGCCTGAATTTGGCTGGCAATCCAAAATAGGCTCGTAAAGGGAAACAGTAGTAGTTGCACAGACTAACCTCCAGCACTAAGCCGATGACTGGTGTAACGCTCGAAACGAATGCCCATGACGATAACACCAACGCCACAGGCAATCAGGGCAATGGCTTTGAGCAGTAGGCTCGTATCGTACTCAAAAAAGCGAAAGAGAATTTGCAGCGTCAGGGTTGATAAACCAAGCCAGAAGCGCCAGCGGACGGCTAACTGTGAGCCTTGCCAGAGAATCAGACAGCCGATCGCGAACACGAGCAGATTGTAGATAATGACGCTGAGGCCCCAGAGGGCACCCATTTGCAGCAACAGCAGCGACAAGCCCCAGACACCTGTGATCGCTAATTCCATACGACTGAGACGCCGCTGCTTGAGTAACCAGCCGATCAAGCCGATCGCGACCCCAACAAACACCAGCGTCACGCCCCCAGCCCAGTAGCCAGCAAGGTTTTGCCACAGCGGCCAGGGGCTATCCAATAGGTACCAGCTATGGTCTGTATGGCGAAAGCTCCAGAACAAGAGCCAGCCAGCCAAACCAACGAGCGCCTTAAACTCGGCAATCGGCGCAAAGTCGAGGCCAGGATCCGGGATCAGGTCAGGCTGCTGCGACTGTTGCTCCTGCTGATAGCGCGCGTACAGTTGACTACCAGCCCAGTAAAAGCCTACAAGGGCCAGATACATCAGCGAAAAGTCATAGCCGCGATAGGGACGACTGTAGTCCCAAGCGGTTTGGACAACTAAGCCCCCTGCCAAATAGCCCGCAAGGGTAGTACCGCAGAAAAACACCCATCGCGATCGGCACCAAGCCGCGACGGCAACCACCAGGGGTACCGCGACAAAGGGCACCCAGACATACTCTAGGGCATTGATACTGAAGAAGAGCAGGAAAATGGCGAGGGTCGCCAGCAGACTGTGGCGTAAGCAGACAGCCATCGCCAGGACACTTAGGCCCCACGCCAGAAACAAACCTGCCGGATCGCCGCTGATTTGAAACCATTGCGCCATCAGGGCGATACTGCCCCCCACGGCAAACTGGCCAATCAGGAGCAGGACGGTGCCCCAGCGCTGGCCCCGCCGCAAACCGACAAAGCCACTGCACGTACAGCCCGCCATCAGGAGCAAAGTCGCGATCGCCCTAAATCCCGGCGAGAAATAGTCCCAATTGGCCGCGACTAAGGAAATAAGGCCCAAACCAACCAAAACACTGCCGATAATGGCTAGGACTGTTGCGAAGCGGTTCGAGGGGGTTGGGTCGTTGAGACGGTAATGATCACGCAGGGTTTGCGCTTGTTCTGGGTTGAGCCAGCCACGGGTTTGCCACTGAGGCAGTTCCTGCGCCAACTGCTGCCGAAACCGCTCGTCCATAGGCCTGTCCTCGTGGCTATCTTAGGATAATCCTTGTTTCTTGAGGGAATCCACCTGACAATGAGGATAGTTGTCAGGGCACCCACTGCGTGGAGCGCATCTCACCTAATTGTGAAGCCTGCGCCCGTGGCGAAGGGCTACCCTTTGAGTTCACAATGGCCTTTCAGCCTATTATTGATACCGAGCACAACCAAGTGTTTGCCTACGAAGCACTGGCGCGCGGTATGAATGACGAGCCTGCCCGTTTTATTCTTGACCAGGTAACGGCTGACAATCGCTATTTGTTTGATCAAGCCTGCCGCGTCAAAGCGATTCAAAAAGCGGCAGAGCTCGGCATTGACTGCTACCTCAGCATTAACTTTTTGCCCAATGCCGTCTACAACCCCGAGCATTGCCTCCGGACAACGCTGCAAGCCGCCAAGCGTTATGGCTTTCCCAAAGAACAGCTGATTCTTGAGATTACGGAGGGCGAGCGGATCGACGATCACGCCCATGTGCTGAATATCATTAATGAGTACAAGCGTCAGGGTCTACGCACCGCGATTGATGATTTTGGTGCTGGGTATGCCGGTTTGAACTTGCTGGCCGAGTTTCAACCCGATTTGCTGAAAATTGATATGAACCTGGTACGGGGCGTCCATCGCGATCGAACTCGGCAGGCGATTATCCGGGGGATTGTCGAAGTCTGTGACGAATTGCTAATTCCGATTATTGCCGAAGGTATTGAAGAAGTCGCAGAATATGAAACTCTCAGTCAGTATGGTATTCATTTGTTTCAGGGGTACTACTTTGCACGTCCGGGTTACCAGCGCCTGTCGATGACCCACCTCGTTCACTAAATGTACGTCGAGTAACCGCCTCGGCGGCCCCCGTACCGCAAACCCCCAGATACTGCTACTGTGTTTGATGAGATCACGAAGTGAGGCACTATGGCTCTCGAATTTCCCGCCGATTTAAAGTACCTCGATAGCCACGAGTACATCCGTCTCGAAGATGATATTGCCACTATCGGGATTACTGCCTTTGCTGTGGACCAACTGGGCGATATTGTTTTTGTTGGTCTGCCTGACGAAGGCGATGCCGTCACCAAGGGTGAAAATTTTGGCTCGGTGGAGTCGGTGAAGGCCGTCGAAGATCTGATTGCACCCCTTTCGGGTGAAGTGATTGCCGTCAACCAAGCCGTGGTTGATAGTCCGGAAAGTATTGCCGATGACCCCTACGGCGATGCTTGGTTGATTCGGGTTAAGGTGAGCAACCTTGATGATGTCGAAGAGACCATGAGTGCTGAAGCCTACAGCGATCTTGTAGCCGCCACCTAAATAATGTCTGCACCACCGCTTGAGCTGGGTCTGTTTTTGAAGTGGGTCGCTGCGGTTGATACGGGCGGCCAAGCCAAGCTGATTATTCAAGATGGTCAGGTCTTGTTGAACGGTGCTATCGAAACGCGCCGTCGTAAAAAACTTACGCTTGGTGATCGCATCACGTGGCGGGGTCGTACTTGGGTGGTGGGTGACCCGTTACCGTAGGGGCAAGTATGCCACGGCTAAGCGGCTGCCTGTATCCAAAGCAAGGAAAAGACTCGTATGATTCCAGAGAGTTGCTTGCAGAGGTATCATGCCAGAAATTGCTGAACTGGTCAGACAGCAGCTCGGGCTGATGCTCAGCCAGGGTAACCTCAGTGGTGCCAAAGGGCTACTGGCGCCGGTTCAGGCGGCTGATGTTGCGGAAGCAGTTGAGGGTTTGGCCGATACCCAACAGGCGATGGCCTTTCGGCTACTACCGAAAAAGAAAGCAATCGAGGTGTATGAGCACCTGGATAGTGGTATTCAGCAGGCACTCATTGAAGAATTTAAGCGGCAAGACATCAAAGATGTCGTAGACAAGATGTCGCCAGATGATCGGGCACGTCTGTTTGACGAACTGCCCGCTGAAGTTGTGACGACGCTCTTAGCGCAGCTAAGCCCGAGTGAAAAAGAAGCCACATCGCTATTGTTGGGGTACGAAGCGAATACAGCCGGTCGTATCATGACGCCTGAGTATGTGGCACTGGCGGAAAGCTTGACGGTAGCACAAGCTTTTGCTCATATTCGCAGTGTTGTTCACGAAAAGGAGATGATTTATTACTTGTTTGTTGTTGATGCTCAGCGCACCCTGACAGGTATTGTCTCCTTGCGCGAGTTGATGGTAGCTCAGCCCCAGCAGGTGATTGGTGATTTAATGACTCAGGAAGTCGTTTCAGTCACAACCGATAGTGATCAAAAAGAGGTGGCCCGCCTCATTCAGCGCTATGACTTTTTGGCGGTGCCCGTAGTTGATCAGGCGCAACAGCTATTGGGCATCGTCACTGTTGATGATGTGCTGGATATTCTCGAAGCAGAATCAACCCAAGACATTTATAAATTGGGTGGTGTGCAGAGCGACGGCGATGACTATTTTCAAGCCAATATTTTTACCGTGGCGCGGAAGCGAGCGACTTGGCTTTTAGTGTTACTGTTTACGAATACATTTACGGGTAGCATTATCAATGCCAATGCTGATGCCCTTGCTCAGGCGGTTACCCTGGCTGCGTTTATTCCGTTACTGATTGGTACAGGCGGTAATGTCGGGGCGCAGTCCTCGACGGTGATTATTCGGGGCCTTAATACAGAGGCGGTCGGTTGGCACAACGCCTTGGGTATGATCCTGCGCGAGTTTAAGGCAGGGGCACTGTTGGGGCTGGTCCTGGGCAGTGTCACGGCTGTGTGGGCTGCGACCTTGTTTGGCGCTTCACTGCAAGTAGCCACAGTAGTGGGTTTGAGTTTGTGGCTGATTGCAGCTTGGGCCGCACTGGCGGGTGCGGGGTTGCCTCTGTTTTTTGCCAAGCTGGGTTTTGATCCGGCGTTGATGTCGGCCCCGTTAATCACGACCATGGTGGATGTTTTAGGGGTGCTGATTTACTTCCAACTGGCCAAAGCCATTCTGAGCCTGAACTAGGAGGTTAATGTCATGCCGGAAACCCAAAGCATTGCCGAACTGCTACATCAACAACTAGAGCTTTTGCTGGCGCAGCCTAATTTGGATGGGGCCAAGGCACTGTTGGTGCCAGCGCAGCCGATTGATATTGCGGAGGCGATCACCGATTTGCCCGAAGCGCAGCAGGCAATTGCCTTTCGCCTGCTGACCAAAGATGAGGCGATTGAGGTCTTTGAATACTTTGAGGTTCCCTTGCAAGAAAAGCTCCTGGAGGAGCTGAAAGCACCAGAAGTACACGATATTGTCAATCAAATGTCGCCAGATGATCGGGCGATGCTGTTTGATGAACTGCCGGCCAAGGTGGTCAATAGGCTCCTGAGTCAGCTTAGTCCGGCTGAGCGCGAGTCAACCGCACTCATTTTGGGTTATCCCGCGAATACAGCGGGGCGCATTATGACCACAGAGTATGTGGCGCTGAAAGAAAATTTTACGGTGATGCAGGCGTTTGACCGTATTCGCAGCCTGTCTCGGGATACAGAGCTTGTTTATTATCTGTACGTCACCAATGCATCGCGGCAGCTCACCGGGATTGTTTCCCTACGAGAGTTGGTAACAGCCGATCCGGAGCAGTTGATTGGGGCCGTAATGACCCGTGATGTCGTCTCGGTTACAACTAAGGCCGATCAAGAAGATGTGGCGCGAACTATCAAGCGCTATGACTTTTTGGCGGTGCCAGTGGTTGATCAGGAGCAGCGCTTGGTGGGCATCATCACAGTTGATGATGTGCTCGATATTTTGGAGGCTGAGACCACCGAAGATATCTACCGTTTGGGCGGGGTTGAGGGGGGTGCTGAGGATGACTATTTTGAGAGCAGCCTGTTTACGGTGGCGCGGCGACGGGTGACTTGGTTGATGGTGCTGCTGATTACGAATAGCTTTACGGGCAGCATTATCCAAAGTAACGAGGCGGTTTTAGAAGCGGTGGTTACGCTGGCGGTCTTTGTGCCGCTGCTGATCGATACGGGTGGCAATATTGGTGCGCAATCATCAACGGTGGTGATCCGAGGTTTGGGGACGGACGCCCTGAAAGGGCTGAACCCGCTGAACATTATTGGCCGTGAGTTGCTAGCGGGGGGCTTGCTGGGCATGATGCTGGGGGCGGTGACCTTGGTATGGGCAGTGACGCTTATTGGGGCGACCTTTAATGTGGCCTTGGTTGTTGCCTTAAGTTTGGTGGCGATTTCCTTGCTGGCCTCGTTTGCAGGGGCAGCCTTACCGTATGTGTTTGCCCGCTTCAAGCAAGATCCGGCGATTATGTCGGCCCCGATTATCACGACGATGGTGGATGTGTTGGGTGTGTTGATTTACTTTATGTTGGCGCGGCTGTTCTTGCGTGAGCTGCTGGAGGCCGCCGCTGCGACCTAGGTTTACAGTTCGTGATTAGGCCGGAATTGGCGCAGGCGCAGGGCATTTGTAATAACGGATACGGAGCTGAAGGCCATTGCTGCACCGGCAATGACCGGGTTAAGCAGGGTGCCGAGCCAGGGATAGAGTACGCCAGCAGCGATAGGAATGCCGAGAACGTTGTAGATGTAGGCGAAGAAGAGGTTTTGACGGATGTTGCGCTGGGTGGCGCGGCTGAGTTGGATGGCGGTAGGGATAGCCATGAGGTCGCGGCTAAGCAGGGTGATGTCGCTGGTCGCGATCGCGATATCGGTGCCTGTACCCATCGCGAAGCCGAGATCGGCTTGGGCCAGCGCCGGGGCGTCGTTGATGCCATCCCCTACCATCGCCACCCGTTGACCTTGTTGCTGCAAGCGCTGGATGGTGGCCGCTTTTTGGTCGGGTTTGACGCCCGCAATGACCTGGGAAATACCGACAGCAGTCGCGATCGCCTCAGCAGTCTGGCGTTGATCGCCAGTCAGCATGATTACCGTAAGCCCCATCTGGTGCAGGGTTTGGACAGCGGCGGCGGCACTGGGTTTGAGATGATCCGCGATCGCGATCGCACCCAAAACAGCATGGTTGCGCGCGACGTACACCACCGTGGCATAGGTCGGAAATTCCGACACAGTGGGTACGCTCAGACCCAACTCCTCTAACCAAGCCGCCGTACCTACACGAATGACCGCGCCTTCGACTGTTGCTTGGACGCCAGCCCCTGGTACGGCCTCAAACTCGTCTATCGTGGGCAGCGCCATCCCGTCCGCTCGGCGAATCACTGCTGCCGCCAGGGGATGCTCCGAACTGTGCTCGACTGCTGCCGCCCAGCGCAGCATCGCCTCGGGTGATTCAGCCGCCGCAACCCATGTACCAATTACATCGGGTTGTCCCTGCGTCAAGGTACCCGTTTTATCGAGGACGACAGTCTGAATATGACCCGCCAGCTCAAGACTGGCCGCTTCTTTGAACAAAATGCCCAAGCGTGCCCCCCGCCCTGTACCGACCATGATTGAGGTCGGTGTCGCCAGACCGAGGGCGCAAGGACAGGCAATAATCAGCACCGTGACCGAGGCCACCAGCGCCAAGGTGGGCGAGCCAACCACCAGCCACCAGACGAGAACCGTCAGGATCGCGATCGCGAGCACCAGCGGCACAAACCACTGTGTCACCCGATCGGCCAGTTGCTGAATTGGTGCCTTGGAGGCTTGGGCTGTCTGCACAAGTGTCACAATCTGCGCCAGCACCGTATCGCTGCCAATCCGCGTTGCCTGACACTCCAGGCTACCCGTTGTGTTTTGGGTTGCGCCAATCACACCATCACCCGGCGTCTTGAGTACAGGCATACTCTCACCCGTCACCATCGCCTCATCGACCGCCGAACGCCCGGCAACGACCTCACCGTCGACGGGAATGATTCCCCCCGGTCGCACCCGAAAGACATCCCCTACCGCAACCTGCATTAGAGGCACCTCCCTAAAGGTGCCATCAGCTTGGCGTACCCAGGCTGTTGGTGGTTGTAGGTTAAGTAATTGCCGAATTGCGGCGGCTGTCTCCGATTTCGCCCGCCCTTCAAGGGCCTTACCCAGCAGCACGAGGGTTAACACCACAACCGCCACTTCGTAATACACATCGGGGCTGAGGTCCTGAGTCTGCCAGAACTCGGGCCAAATTGTCGGAAATAGCGAGTAAATAAACGCAGCATGGGTACCCAGCACCACCAGGGTGTCCATCGTCGCACTACGGTGGCGCGCTGCCTGCCAGGCCCGTCGCCGAAAGCCATCACCACACCAGATCATGACCGGAATCGTCAGTACTAGCTGCAACCACGGATCGTGCAGCCACATCGGCCAGCCCAGAATCATGATGCCGAGCATCATCGGCAAAGAGCCCACAACCAAGACGATACTGGTCACAAGGCCGAGCCATAACTGGGGCGTCCAAACACGGGGTTTATCATCTGCGGCAACCTCTGCCAGCGGCATGGCCCCATAGCCTGCCTGACTTACGGCAGCAATTAAAGCCGTCACATCAGTTTGTTGCGGGTCGTAATCAACACGGGCTTGCTCGGTCGCAAAGTTCACACTACAAGCCGTAACGCCTGGAGTCTCTCGCAAAGCCGTTTCAATGCTACCGGCACAACCAGCGCAGCTCATGCCCTGTAACTGTAAGTCGATGACGGCCATGGGGAATCTCTGTCGCTAATATTCCCAGGCTAAAGTCTCTAGTAAAGTGGAGAGTCAAGGTTCGCGCTTGCAAGAAGCTTCCTTTGTTCCTATGAGTAACTATGTCAAAGCACCGATCAATGATCTAATTCATGGTCACAACTTAGGGCTCATCTACGGTTCCAGATCACCATCTAGCTCCCATTGTTCATAAGCCTCAACGGTTTGTGGCAAGCGTCCCTCAAGCCACTGAGCACAAAGAGCCGGCGTGAAATCGTGATGCTTCGATTCAATCACCCAGGAGAGAAATTCAACGCCACCGTTTAGGTACGGAGGTGGTGAAATAGGCATAAAAATCGTTGGTAATCGCTCATCCCTTGAGAGGTTGTTGAGAACGAACCCCAATTCTTGAACGTGACGCCACGCCAGAGGATGGCGGGTATCGATGGTGAATTTAATCCACCAGTTGCCATCTTCGAACGTACCTGCACTGTTACTGTGACGGGTAAGCTTGATGGCAGGCATTCGCTCAAGGTAGGCCATCAGCGGCGTGAAGTCTTGTGCCATGCCAAAACGCCCAATCTTAAGCCCCAGTTTAGCCACGCCAAAGATGATCGAGCTAGCCCGAAAAGGGAATCCCAGCCTTAGGCATCACTTGAGTGCGGCGTGCGGCTTCCTTTTGACTGAGTTCAGTGTACTTAACCCAGTGAATGCAATCAACAGGACACGTTTCGATGGCTTCTTGCACGATCGCGAGCGGATCACCCTGTTGCTGCATCACCCGCGCCTTGCCATAGTCATCTTCCAGAAAGAACGTATTGCGAGCCACATAAACACAGTGACCACAGCCAATACAGGTCAGTTCATCGACATAAACCGCCTTTTGGCGCAAGCTACCGCCTAGCTCCGGCTCAGCACCGCTCCGGCGCACCTGTCGCCGCCACACACCACCCAGTTCCGGCTCATATCCAGATCGCATCATCATTCCTCAGACTTCTTGAAACGTGTAGGCGAGTCAATATCTACTCACGCTCAAAATCATGCTCAGAGTTTCTCTAACGCAAAAGGGTTCGCGCCTAGCAACGAACCCTCGCAAACATCAGTCAAACCTTGGCTCGCCAACTCCAATCGAAACTTAGCCGAAGGCGCTGACTTGAACTCTGAACGCCTAAACCTTACCAGCGTTGCAGCACCAAACGGACAGCCCCGTCTTCGGTATTTTTTTGCTCAACCACGTTAAAGCCTTGCTGCTGTGACTGGTTCAAAATCGTCCGCAGGGCATAACGCTGCGTCACCTTTGCCAAAAAGGTTTCGACCGACCAAGGTTGTTGCCAGTACTGCAAATCAGCTACCAACTGATAGGCATCGCCTTGCCACTGAAAGCCGACGTCATAACCATTCTCTTGATGGATGGAGAGAGCCGCCGCTTGGGTTTGGCCTTGGTAACCGCGCACGGTTTGCTCGCCCTGGCTAGAGTCAATACCCAAATCAGCCAGTGCTTGCGCAAGGGCATCAATGTCACGAATACGGGTTTTAATTTGGCTGAAATGAGACATGAATGACTCCTGTAACGAAGTTTACGTTCCTAATGCAAAGACTTGCGCAGTGGCGATGATTGTTCATCAGTCTAGCGCAAGTTTTTAGGGTTCCCCCAGCGGCCCATTGCCGCCTTGGACTGTTGCCAGCCAGTCGACTTATACACTGCTCATCACCCCCCACAAAAACAGGCCATCGACAACGAGGGTACTGAGCACCGCCCCGCTAAATGTCCAGAGGGCGCTATCCCACTTAGCCCACTGCCAACCGGCCACCCCCGTTATCAGCAGCATTAGGCTGAGGATCATGGCACAGCTCAAAGCCCACGGTGTCTGCATCCGCGCCAAAACATCTGTCATTACATTCAACGGATCCTGGCCTTGCATGACCAAGCGCCAATGGGGCAGCAGCGCCACACTGTGAATATAGAGGTCGGTAATGGCCGTGCCGAGCAAAGAACCTAAAAAGAAATAGTTGCCTTCACGCGCCCAACCTCGGCGCAAGCCCCAGATCACAACGGGCAGGGCTACGGCCTCGATCGGCATATGTAGGAGTGGCTCAGTGCGCAACCAGCCCCAGTACAACGAGCCACAAAGCCAAGTCAGCGTAAACCCGTAAAGGATGTTGCCCCAAAGGCGTTGCTTGGGTAACGACATTAAATGACAACTGAGAGCTAACCAAAACAGGGTCAGCACTAGGCCAACCCAGGGAGCATACCGCACCAATGGTGCCTGAATAAATACTGGCAGCGATACCAAAAAAGCAGCCGTTCCCAGCAGCGACCAGCGCGGTGCCGAGGGTGAAAACGTCAGCAGACTGAGCGTTTCCAGACGTTCTGGGGCAAAAGCACTACGCAAGACAAAGCTTAGAATGACTTTACCTAAGTTAACACAACTACACCTATCGTCCTAAAATGGGCTACGCCTCTCAGTAAATAGTGCCTGAGGTTCATGCCGATTCGGTGCGTGTTTGGCGTGGTGAAGGCGTACCGAAGTTGTCTGGCGGTCGTTAGTGTATGTTCATGTGTCTCTGGCTACGATGACTAAGAACATCCTCAACATACACACTCTTTTCCTCTAACTGGGCAAACCCCGTGGCCACCAAACTTGTAAATACAGCTATCGTCTAGAGAGTTGCGCGCGCTCAGTCTTCCTTTCGCACCCCAGTCTGATAAATCGCCGGTTGCATTACCGCCCCCCTCACAATAGTTGCGCTGAAGTTCCCGAAAGCCTCAGATTGCCCAAGTAATCACCTACGCAACAGAGGCAGCCACTTTTTCTTGGAGATCCCCTCATGAGTCTTGACGAACTCCTCCCCGCCATTCAATCCCTCTCTCAGGCCGAGAAATTCACTCTGGCGCAAATTGTGCTGCAACAATTGGCCGTAGCCGAAGGGGTTAGCCCCTCACCGACTCACTCGTTTGAGCCCCGTCAGTTTTTTGGGGCGGCCCAGCAGTCCAAGCACACAATTGATGATTACTTGCTGAGTGCCCGTGAGGGTTGGCTCTGATGAAACATCTGCTTGACACCAATATCGTCATTTACTACTTCAATGGCCTAACGGTTGGCGAGACTATTGATACTATCCTTGGTGACAGCTTTCAGATTTCGACTATCACCAAAATTGAATTTTTGGGCTGGAGTCAGTTTGCCGCTGACTTAGCTCTGCACATCAAAGCCAAGGAATTTATTAGCTACGCCAGACTCTTTGACTTATCAGACGTGATTGCCGAACGCACTATTTTGTTGAGACAGCAGTTCAAAACTAAGACGCCTGACGCCATCATTGCAGCAACAGCTTGGGTTAATGGCTTGATAATTGTTACTAATAACACAGAAGACTTTAGTCGCTTAGGGGTACAAACCTTGGCCATCAGCCTCAAATAGTGTCTATCACTCTGGCTGATCGGAGCCACTGTCTGTAGATAGAGTGTTATCAACCAACTGTGCCTGACTTGAGCCCTACGAGTGAATAGCTTGGGCCACAGCGCGGCGGGGAATTTCGTAGACCAGGCGATCGGCAGCCATGAGGGTGTTGGCAAAAATCGTCTGGGCTTCGGCCTGGAGCGCTTCGAGGGTCGTGTGGCCAAAGCTGCCATAGCGGGGGCTGAAGTGGGTCAGCATCAGGGTGTCAACGTTAGCCTGGGCAGCAACTTCGGCTGCCATTGCGGCGGTGGAGTGCTTGGCGCGTTGGGCGAGGTGCAGATCGGCGGTGGCAAAGGTGGCTTCGTGAATCAGCAAATCAGCAGCCCGCGCCAGATCGATGGCGTTCTGGCAAAAAATGGTGTCGGTGCAGTAGGCCAGTTTACGGCCTGGTTGGGGTGGCCCGACCAGATCTTTGCCGGCAACAAGGCGACCATCGGGCAGTGTCACCGCCGCACCCGCTTTGAGGCGGCCATAAATCGGGCCAAAGGGGATCCCAAGGGCTTCGGCTTTGGCAACATCAAAGCTGCCGGGGCGATCATGTTCAACAATCCGGTAGCCGTAGGCCGGTACGCGGTGATCGAGGGGGGCCGCATAGACGGAGTATTCGGCTTCGTGATGGATCAGGCCAGTTTCGACGGTGTGGACAACCACCGGATAGGCGAGTTTGCTTTCGCTGCATTTGAGCACGGCATCCAGAAAACCCTGTAAACCCGCCGGAGCATAGACATCAATTTGCGCGGGGGGGTTGCCCATGCCCAGGGTTGCCAGCAGTCCGGGCAAGCCATAAATATGGTCGCCGTGGAGGTGGGTGATAAAAATGCGGCGCAGGCTGCCCATATTAAGGCTGGCGGTTTTGATCAGGCGGTGCTGGGTTGCCTCACCACAATCGAGGAGCCAGAGTTCGCTGCGCTGGGGCAGTTGCAAGGCAATGCTGGAAACGTTGCGATTACGGGTGGGCACGCCAGAGCTGGTGCCTAGAAAGGTGACACGGAGGGCGGCGGGGTCAATGTGGCTGGGATCGGGTTGAATCGGTGCCAAAATATCAGGCCATCTTCACAGGGATCTTCATAATAGCGAGGGCGTCGCCCCAACTCTTGAAAGCCAAGGTTCTGATAGAGCTGAATCGCGATGGTATTGGAAGCGCGTACCTCTAGGGTGGCCCACTTTAGACCCAGAGCCTGTGCCTGTGCGATCACGGCTTGGACAAGGGCATGCCCCAAACCCTGTCGCCGCTGGGCCGGATGCACCATCAGGTTAATGATGTGGGCTTCATCGCCAATCAACCAGGCACAAATACAACTGTGCAGTGTCGCCGGATCGTCGGGATGGCTCAGATGACCAAGGCAAAGACTGCTGGCACGATCAGGGCTGGCCGGATCACGGGCGGGGCGACTGAGTTCTTCGAGGTAGGCTTGCTGTTGCCAATAGCCACCCAGACAGAGGTGATCGAGGGCGAGCAGCGCTTCGAGGTGCTCAAGGCTGAGCGGCTTGAGAGAGGCAGTCACAGGACGAGCAGGCTTAACACCGCAAACTCGCAGGCCCTAATCAAATAGACCCTAATCAAAGTAGAAGAGGGTGACGAGCTTGTGTTGGTCTTCGGCTTGGGCACAGGCTTGGCGGAGGGTAATGCTGTCGTGGAAGGCAAAGCAGATGAGCTGCTGACACTTGCTGATAATTTCGGCGTTGCAGAGGCTGCTGGCTTCGGCCAGGGGCAGGTGATCGTTTTCGGGATGCTCGACCAGATGCATGACATTTTCGAGCTGTGCCCGCGATTCGATGGGTTGACGCTCAAGGCTTTGGGGCAAAATGACGGTCAGCGCGCCTTGGTCGGCACGGGTGGCACCCCGAATGACGGCGGAGTTGGTGCCTGTGGCGCCGGAGGTCAGAATGCGGTTGCCGGTGAGGGCGAGGGCATAGCTCAACATCTCGATTAGGTATTGGTGCGTAATCGGCACATGGCGACTACCCAGAATTGCAATGCGCTTAGGCCCGGCCTGTTGAATGGTGGCGAGTTCTTGGAGGAACACATCTACTGTCGGCGGAATATCGATCGCGTTTGTCAAGTGTGCAGACCCCAGCAAATCCACATCATCCTATCAAAGCTCGTCCCACCCAAGCGCATCTGCTGGCGGTAGCTCTGAGAGTTGCAGCGTCAGGACATCAGGCTAGGCTAGATCTATGGATGCACAGACTTGGCTCACAACCCTCGCCCAGAAACGCCTCATTCTTGTCAGTGGCAAGGGCGGTGTGGGCAAAACAACATTTTCCTGTAGCTTGGCTTTGTACCTGAGTGATCAGCCGGTGCTGTTACTTTCGACCGATCCGGCCCATTCGTTGGCGGATGTTTTGCAGGTCTCGGTGGCTGAGGCGGCGACGCCGTTGCGGGGGGCAGCCCAGGTACGGGCTTTGGATGCGGCGGCGTTGTTAGCGGCGTTTCGCGATCGCTACGGCAGTTTTCTGGAGATTTTGGTCGAGCGCGGTAGCTTCCTAGAAGGTGGTGATCTGGCCCCTGTGTGGGAACTGGATTGGCCCGGTATTGATGAGTTGATGGGGTTGCTGGAAATTCAGCGGCTGTTGCGTGAAGATCCGCAGATGCGGGTGATTGTTGATATGGCCCCGAGTGGTCATGCCCTGGGTCTGCTGCGGCTGATGGATTTTCTCGATACGTTTTTGGCTGCGCTGACCCAATTTCAAATGAAGCACCGGGTGGTGAGTGAGGCGCTGGCCCGTCGATATACGCCCGATGAGGTTGATCGGTTTTTGGCGGAGCTGAGCCGCGATCTGGAGGGAGGTCGGCAGTTGTTGCAGGATGCGGCGCAGACGGGTTGTGTGGTGGTCGCGATCGCGGAGCCGATGAGCCTGAGCGAAAGTAAGCGCTTTTTAGAGCAACTGGAACAACTCAAGATTGCGACTCTGGGCGTAGTGGTTAACCGAATTGAACCCCAAGCCAGTGCCGATCGCGACTATGAGCAGCAGCATCTTTTGCGGGACTTTCAGGCGTTGCCGCTGCCGGTGTGGCAGGTGCCGCAGCAGCCCACCCCACCCCTGGGTCTGGATGTGTTGCAGGGGCTATTGTCACAACTGAGCCCAATTATTGATCAGGCCGAGGGAGCCGCGCCGCTGATTGTCTGGCCCGAGCCAATTCCACCGCATTTGCCCGATTTTATGGCGGAGGGCAAGCGGCTGCTGATTATGGGCGGCAAGGGCGGTGTGGGGAAAACCACAGTGGCGGCCTCAGTGGGTTGGGGTTTGGCGCAGCGCTATCCCGAGCGGGCGGTACGGGTGATCTCGATTGATCCGGCGCATTCGCTGGGTGATGCCTTTGGCAAGACTTTGGGTAGCGATCCGGTGCAACTAACGCCGAATTTGAGTTTGCATGAGATTGATGCCAATCAGGTGATGGCTCAGTTTCGGGTGGATTATCTCTGGGAGCTGGCCGATATGATCAGCGGCCCCGAGGAGTTGGGCGGGGTGTCGGTGGCCTATTCGCCAGCGGCGTGGCGGCAGTTGGTGGATCAGGCGCTGCCCGGTATTGATGAGATGTTGTCGCTGATCGCGATCGCGAAATTGCTCGAAGACGGCCAGCAAGATTTGATCGTCCTCGACACAGCCCCGACCGGACACTTGCTGCGCTTTTTGGCGATGCCAACGGCCCTCAGTGATTGGCTCTCTTGGATCTTTAAGCTCTGGATTAAGTATCAAAATGTGGTCGGGCGCATGGACTTTATGCAGCGGCTGCGGGGCTTGCGCAAGCAGGTTGTGGCGGTGCAAAAATATCTCAAAGACCCGGCGTTTACTGAGTTTGTCGGTGTGATCCAAGCGGAGGCAGCGATTATTGCCGAAGCCCAGCGCCTCAGTCAGACCCTGAGCGATAGCGGCATTTACCAGCGCTATTTGGTGCAGAATCGCTACCAAGCCCCCCTTGAGGCGAGTGTTTTTCCCGATCTGAGCCTGATTGCCTTGCCACCCCTGCCCCGTTCGGTTGCCCCCGAGTTGCGGATTCAGCGGGCAGCCGATTTACTGCTGGGTACGCCCCCTGTGAGTTGAGCGATCGCGACCCCAATCTTGCGCTCAGGTCTAGCTGAGTAGCGTGGTAGGTTAAGTCCCAAGCTTCACCGAGTGCCCCTATGTTCCGAGACGGTCTGACGATTTGGCTCAGCATCATTGTTGAGGCGCTGCCGTTTCTCTTGATTGGCGTTATCTTGTCGGGCATCCTCGCCATTTGGGTCGATGAGCGGCGTTTGCTGAAGTGGCTGCCCAAGCAACTCTGGCTGCAATCGCTGTTGGGGGGGCTGTTTGGCTTTCTGTTTCCAGTGTGTGAGTGCGGCAATATCGTCGTGGCGCGGCGGCTGATTCTGAAGGGGATACCGCCCTTTGTCGCGATCGCCTTTTTGTTGGCCGCACCCGTGTTTAATCCGGTGGTAATTGTCGCGACCTACGTGGCCTTTCGCGACCAGCCCGAAATTGTGATTTTTCGGGTCTTTTTCTCGTTGGGTATTGCGGTGCTGATGGGTTGGATTTTTAGCCACAGCGAAGACGCCCACAAAACCTTGCTCCAGCCCACCCTCTACCAAGCCTATGCCGCCAGTCATATGCCGCAGCCGACGAGCCTGCTGGATGGTGGTACCTTTTGGGCCGGTGAAGGCCAGACACGCACTGCCGCTGCCACCTACACCGCCGCTGTCTTGGATGCACCCACGGCGACCGACAGTCGCTGGCAACGCCTGATCGATGGCAGCCTCAAGGAACTGCGAGATCTGGGCAGTATTTTGGTGATTGGGGCGGCGATTGCGGCTACGTTGCAGACTGTTTTGCCGCGTCAGTGGCTTGTGACCTTTGGCCAAGACCCAATTGCCTCAATTGTCGTGATGCTGATTTTGGGTTTGGTCGTCTCGATTTGCTCGACGGTCGATTCGTTTTTTGCGCTGGCGTTTACGGCAACCTTTACACCCGGCTCACTCGTGGCGTTTCTGGTGTTTGGCCCCATGGTCGATCTCAAGAATATTGGTCTGATGCTGAGTGTGTTTAAGCCGCGCACGATTGCCTTGATGAGTATCGCGATCGCTCAACTGACGTTTTTGGCGGCTCTGCTAGTGAATTTCTATGCGAACTAAAGGAAATTGATACCTAAATGCTGCATAAACTTTGTCTAAATCTCAAAATCGACCCAAGGATTAGCGAGCACCTGCGGTAGTTGCAGTAGCCGCAGTTCGAGAGGATAGCATCGGTCGGCAAACTCTGCCTGCATCTGGGTCGCAAGGGTATTGGCCTGATTATTACCTGGCAGAAGCGGCAACCGCCTCAAATTTGCCTCAACTGAGGCCACATTTAAGCGCTGGCAAATATGGGCAATCGCTTCCGGTCGCCAGCCGCCAACATACCCAACACATGCTCAACGGCTAAGCGGCGTCCGCGAATGATCGGCTTACTGCCAAAAATATCTGGATTGGTCGTGATGCGATCAAGCAACTGCGGTTGGTTCATACACCCTCCTCGTGCTGTGTTGATGGTAGCTCTGCCCAGTCGCTACCTGCTGAGACTGCGCTATGGTCGATCAGACTGATACAGGATGAGCAATGCACCGGATAACCGCGAGCGCTGGCAACTGGCAACCCGATGCAGTGGGATTTATCGAGCAAGATCCGGCCCCGATTGTGATTTTGACAGCGGCGGATACGGATATTCTCGCGATCGCGAGTGCTCTCGATCAGCTCCCAGCAGATTTTCCGGCGGTGCGGGTGGTCAACCTCCTGCACTTGCAGCACCCTGCCAGCATCGACCATTATGGCGAGACCGTACTCAGTCAGGCCAAAGTCGCGATCGTCCGGCTCTTGGGTGGGCTGAACTATTGGTTTTATGGCATGGAAGTGCTGAGCCAGGCTGGTGCCGCCGTGGTCGCCCTACCCGGTGATGATCAACCCGATTGGACGTTGATGGAGCAATCGACTTTACCCTTGAGCCTTGTCGATCAACTCTGGCAACATGCCCTGGCCGGAGGCAGTCAGAACTGGGGCGCTTTGTTGCAGCGGGTTGCGAATTCAGTGCTGCATACCGATTACCCGACTGCGCCTGTCCGGCCTCTGCCAGATATTGGCCTCTATCAACCGCCCTGTCCCGCTCTACCCGCCACCGCGCCCAGTGTCGGCATTTTGCTTTACCGCGCCCATGTTGTTGCTGGTAATACCGCCGCCGTCGATACCCTCGCTGAAACCCTGGCCACCCTCGGCATTCGGAGTCACTGCATCTATACCTATACCCTCCAAGATCCGGCCCTACCCAGCTTTTTGCGGCAACACTGGCAGCAGCAGATCGGCCTGATCCTGAATACAACCGGCTTTGCGATGACGAAGCTTGCCGCCACACCCGCCGATACTGACTTGAAGCTCGATCTGTGGCAGCAGCTTGATGTGCCGATTTTGCAGGTAATTTGTAGTGGCGATACCCGCGAGCAATGGCAAAAACGGGGCCTGTCGCCGCGTGATTTGGCGATGCACGTCGTCTTACCCGAAGTTGATGGCCGCATTATTACGCGGGCGGTATCGTTCAAAGCAGTCGCCGCCTACGATGAACGCTTGCAAGTGCCGGTAGTACGCTACATGCCCGATCGCGAGCGGGTGCGGTGGGTGGCAGAGTTGGCGGCTAATTGGCTGAAATTGCGGCAAACGCCCGTAGCGGCGCAAAAACTGGCCCTTGTGCTGGCGAACTATCCCAATCGTGATGGTCGTTTGGCCAATGGTGTCGGTCTCGATACGCCTGCAAGTTGCGTCAATATCCTGAGTGCCCTAGTGGCGGCAGGCTACAACCTGGGGAACGCGGTGCCAGCGGATAGTGAAGCCCTGATGCAGCGGCTGACCTTGGGGCAAACTAACGATCCTGAGGGAAATGCCTGGCGACCGGTCGCCCAAAGCCTGACTGCGGCTGCCTATCAACACTTTTGGCAAAGCTTGCCTGAGGCCGTGCAGACCGCCGTGATTGCCCAGTGGGGGGAGCCACCGCCGACTGATTATGTCATTGCCGGATTACAACTCGGCCAGGTCTTTATCGGTATTCAGCCCCCGCGCGGCTACGATCTTGACCCCAGCCTCAACTATCACGCTGCCGATTTGGTGCCGCCCCACAGCTATCTCGCGTTTTATGTCTGGTTGCGGCAGTGTTTTGGTGTGCAGGCCATTGTCCATGTCGGTAAACACGGCAATCTCGAATGGTTACCCGGCTTGAGTGTCGCCCTCTCAGAGAACTGTTTTCCTGAGGTGGCGTTGGGGCCATTGCCGCATTTCTATCCATTTATCGTGAACGATCCGGGTGAAGGTGCCCAAGCCAAGCGCCGTGCTCAGGCTGTAATCCTCGATCACCTGACACCGCCCCTCACCCGTGCCGAACTCTATGGGCCACTGCTGGAACTGGAGCGCCTGCTCGATGAATATAATGACGCGGCGATGCTCGATCCGCGCCGTTTGTCTCTCTTGCAGCGCCAAATTGAAGCCCTTGTTCAGCAAGAATCGTTGCTCAATGGCCTCTCCGCTACTGATCCCCTCGGCGCTCTCGATGGTTATTTATGTGATCTCAAGGAAGCGCAAATTCGCAATGGTCTGCATCGTCTGGGCGAGCTGCCGACAGGGATGGCCTGGGTCGATTTGGTTGTTGCCCTGGCTCGCTACCCCGGCAGTCACCCCGGCTTGACTCAAGCGATCGCGATCGATCTCGCCCTCCCTTTTGATCCGCTCATCGCCGATTCGGCGCTAGCGTACGCCAACCTCCCCGCCCTGCTTCAGCCCTGGCTTAGCATTCCTTGCCAACGCCAGGGTGATGTGGTCACCGCCCTCGAAACCCTCGCTCAGCACTGGGTTGGTCAACTTTTGGCCCATGAATCCTTCGAGCCTCCTCCGGGCCCAGCCAGCCAAACCTGCCTGAATTGGATTCGGGATACACTCCTACCGCGCCTGGCTCAAACCCCAAACGAAATCGGTAATCTCCTCCATGGCCTAAGGGGGGGCTATATTCCCAGTGGCCCTGCGGGAGCACCAACCCGAGGCCGACCGGATGTTTTGCCCACCGGACGGAATTTCTTCGCTGTCGATATTCGCGCCATCCCCACCGAAACGGCTTGGCAAGTAGGCCAAAAAGCTGCCGAAGCGGTCATTGAGCGCTATCTCCAAGATGAAGGTGAGTATCCCCGCAGTTTGGGTTTGTCGGTGTGGGGCACCGCAACGATGCGCACGGGCGGCGATGACTGGGCCGAAGCTATGGCTTTGATTGGTGTGCGACCTGTTTGGCAAGGGCAATCGCGACGGGTGATTGATTTTGAAGTCTTGCCGCTAGAGGTGCTGGGGCGACCGCGTGTTGATGTGACCTTGCGCATTTCGGGCTTTTTTCGGGATGCCTTCCCGAACCTCATTAACCTCTTTGATGCCGCTGTCCAGGCTATTGCCGCTTTGCCCGAACCCGCAGCACTGAACCCCCTGCGTGACAAAGTGCTGCAAGATACAGCCCACTGGCAAGCCCAAGGACTGAGCCCCGAACAAGCCCAAATCCAGGCTAGCTATCGCGTTTTTGGCTGTAAGCCCGGTGCCTACGGGGCAGGGCTGCAAGGACTGATCGAAGCGCAAAATTGGCAGACCGATGCCGATCTCGCCCGTGCCTACCTCAACTGGAGCAGCACCGCCTACACAGGTAATGCCCGCCCTCACCACGCCCCCGCCGCCTTTGCCCAACGCTTGCAAAGCCTCAATATCGTTTTGCACAACCAAGACAACCGCGAACACGACCTGCTCGATTCAGACGATTATTACCAATTTCAGGGTGGGATGATCGCCGCCGTACGCAGCCTTACAGGCCACAACCCCCAAGCCTATTTTGGTGACCATGCCCGCCCAGAGCGGCCCCAGATCAAAGCCCTGCGCCAAGAAATCGATAAGGTCTACCGCAGCCGCGTGATTAACCCCAAATGGATCGAGGCAATTCAGCAGCACGGCTACAAAGGCAGCTTTGAAATGGCCGCGACGTTAGACTATCTTTTCGCCTACGCGGCTACCTCACAGCAAGTCGGCGAGTTTATGTGGTCGGGGGTGGCCCAAGCTTACATCCTCGATGCGCCGGTGCAAGCCTTTCACCAACGCCATAACCCTTGGGCATTACGGGATATGTGTGACCGCTTGCTAGAAGCGCAGCAGCGTGACTATTGGCACGATCCCAAACTCCAGGCGCAACTCGAGCAGGTTCAGTTAGAGGCGGAGGCCACTATTGAGCAGGCCAGCGATCCGGACCATGCGTGATTCAGCTGATTTTGCAGGTTCTACCAATCAAATCAAAAACTACCGC
>CAZAGN010000013.1:0-7764 GCA_964484905.1 uncultured bacterium
TTCAAGCGGAGATTCGCGCCATTCGTCTGGAGCTGCTGCAACTGGTCGAACGCCTTGCCTTTTTAGAAGCCCAGCTTGCCAGCAATACGATCCCCACTCCAGCCATAACCCCGGAGCCCGTACCCGAACCGCAAGCACCAGCCGCAACGGCTACGCCCACGCCACCGACGACGGCTGAGCGCGAGCCAGAATCAACGCTGCCGCCGACAACGCTTATTTTGGGGACCCAGACGATCAGCCTGCCGGGTGATGTCCTCTTTGATTTCAACTCGACCGAACTACGCCCCGAAGCACGCGCCTTGCTACGGCGGGTCGTCAACTCCATTCAAGACTCAATGCCCGAAGGTCACATTAATGTCGCGGGCCATACTGACAACATTGGCAGCGCCGCCTACAACCTGGGTTTATCGCTCGAACGGGCCAATGTCGTCAAAGATTATCTGCGCTCAATTTTGCGTGATGAGGCAACGCGCTATAGCTGGACAGCGGTGGGCTATGGCATGAGCCAACCTGTAGCTAGCAACGACACCGAAACCGGACGACAGCGTAATCGTCGCGTTGATTTGGTTGTGCGACCCGCTTCAGACACTCTCGACTAGCGCTCTAAGCCAGCAAATACCCATTACTGCTAGCTAGTCAGCCATCGCTTCCGCCATCGCCTGGGGCTCTAAGGCGGCGAGGGCCTCAGTGGCAGCGGCTACCTCGGCAGCACGGCGATTTTTGCCTTGACCTTCACCCAGTTTTTCGCCCTCAATCCAGACTTCGGCGGTGAAGTAATGGGCATCGGCGGTAGTCGTGGCAATGGAGCGGTATTCGGGGAGGCTACCGTCGCGGGCTTGAGTATATTCTTGGAGGCGGTTTTTGGGGTTGCGGTGGCTCGCGGTCGCCAGCAAACTCTCGGCCTCGGCTTGCAGATGGGGGTGCAGCCAGTCTTGCAGTCGCGATCGCCAATCATCGCCTTGCCAACTGAGGTAGAGCGCACCGACCACCGCTTCGAGGGCATCCGCAAGGCTTTTGCTGGTATGGGCCAAGGGATTCACCGTCACCAAAAGCTGATCGAGCGCCAAGTCTTGAGCTAAGCCAATCCAGAAGGCATTACTCAGCAGGGCTGAACGCAACTCGGCCAATTCACCGACTGCGTGGTCGCCGTAGCGCTGATAGAGAAACTCCACCACAATAAACTGCAGCACCGAGTCGCCCAAAAATTCGAGCTGGTCGTTATTGGGCTCGCCGATAGAGGGATGGGTGAGGGCTAGATCAAGCAGATCGAGATTGACAGCCGCTGACCAGCGCTGACTGAGTTGACGAAGGAGGTGCGTACGTTCGGACACGGTGAGCTTCGATGAAAGTTCTTTCAGCCTAACGTGTTGACAGGTCGAACTGAGCCTAGTTAAGCTGATAAAGCAACGATGGGGCATCGCCAAGCGGTAAGGCACCTGGTTTTGGTCCAGGCATTCGGTGGTTCGAATCCATCTGCCCCAGTTTTTTAGCTAGTCCCCCAACAAGCCTCTGTACGGCACTGTAATGTCTTGAGCTGTCAGGGCTATCGGTAGAATTATTGCTCAGACTGTAGCTTGCCTCGCAACCGTGGCAAGGGTTTTGTTAGGTAACGTCACACAGAACCGATATCGCACAGATGCAGTTCTGGCTGATCGCCCATTGATTTCGGTGTCCTTACCGTTAATCTGATTGAGGGTGATCGTAGGGCGCTATGCAAGTTTTAGTGATTGGCAGTGGAGGTCGTGAGCATGCGATTGCGAGTCTCTTAGCCCGTTCGCCCCATGTCAGCCAGCTTTTTTGTGCCCCCGGCAATGCCGGCATTGCCCAGATTGCCAAGTGCGTGCCCCTTGTTGCTTCCGATATTGAAGGGCTGCTACGCTTTGCCACCGTGAATAATATGGGTCTAACGGTTGTTGGGCCCGAGGTACCCCTCGTCGCGGGGATTGTGGATCAGTTTCAGGCGGCGGGACTGATGATCTTTGGCCCGACAGCAGCGGCGGCGCAACTGGAGGGCAGTAAGGCGTGGACGAAGCAATTGCTGGTCGAGGCCGGTATTCCGACGGCGACAGCACAGGTGTTTCGTGAGGCGAAGCTCGCGATCGCGACGGCCCAAACCCATACGCTGCCAGTAGTTGTCAAAGCGGATGGCCTTGCTGCCGGTAAAGGTGTCACCGTTGCTCAGACCCATGCCGAAGCGGTTGAGGCAATTGAAGCCCTCTTTAGTGATGGCCCCGCAACGGTCGTGCTAGAGTCCTTTTTGGCGGGGCAAGAAGTGTCGGTATTGGCCCTGACCGATGGGGAAACAATTCGCACTCTGTTACCAGCTCAAGACCACAAACGGATTGGTGATGGCGATACAGGGCCAAACACGGGCGGCATGGGTGCCTACGCCCCCGCACCGCTGGTCGATACGGCACTGATGGCGCGGATCGAGGCGGAAATTCTTTACCCCACCCTCAGAGCCTTGCAGGCGCGGGGCATTCTGTATCAGGGTGTCCTCTATGCGGGCTTGATGATTTCGCCCCAGGGTGATCCGAGCGTGGTGGAATTTAACTGCCGCTTTGGTGATCCCGAAACCCAGGCAGTGCTGCCACTACTCGACACTGACCTTTATGAGCTACTACGCTCCTGCTGTACGGGAACCCTCGCCAGTCAAACCCTTCAATGGCGTCCGGGGGCAGCGGCCTGTGTGGTGATCGCTTCAGGCGGCTATCCTGGCCGCTTTGTGCGCGGTAAGGTGATTCGAGGTCTGGCCAAAGCAGCCGAGACTGCGCTCGTCTTTCATGCCGGCACCGTTGCCAAACAAAGCCAAGTGTTGAGTGATGGCGGTCGTGTGTTGGGCATTACCGGCCTGGGTGAGACGCTTGAAGCTGCGATTCAGACGGCCTATGAAGCGGTAGCAGCGATTGAGTTTGAGGATGGCTACTACCGTCGCGACATTGGGCAGCGAGCCTTAAGCGCTTAGGATTAGAAAACGGCACCAGAGGCAGTTATGGAGATTCGGCGGATTAATCCGGCACCCGCAGTTAGGGTCAGCAGCTTATCCTTTCAGGTGCAGGTACCCGAGGCCGAGCCCCGGCATATTCTCGAAAAAATTGTCTGGCATAAGACAGCCGAGGTCGATGCCCTGCGGGAGCAGCTTCCCCTCGCCAAACTTAAGTACCAGATTGCCCAAATGCCTGCGCCACGGGATTTTTTGGCAGCGTTAACCCAGGCAACGGATGCTGTGGCTGTGATTGCCGAGGTGAAGAAGGCATCACCCAGTAAGGGCGTGATCCGTGCGGATTTTGACCCGGTCGCGATCGCGAGAAGCTATGCCGCCGGTGGCGCAACCTGTTTGTCAGTCCTTACCGACCGCGAGTTTTTTCAGGGTAGTGGCGAAAATTTGCAGCGCATCCGCAGCGTTGTCGAGCTGCCACTACTGTGCAAAGAGTTCATCATCAGTGCCTATCAGCTCTTTTGGGCTCGCTCCTTGGGTGCCGATGCGGTGCTTTTGATTGCCCAATTACTCAATGATGCCGATTTGCGTTACTTTTTGGCAATTACGCGCCAACTGAGTATGACAGCGCTGGTCGAAGTGCATAGCCTCGAGGAGCTGGATCGGGTGCTGGCTGTGCCCGAAGCACGTCTGATCGGCATCAATAACCGTGATTTGACGACCTTTACTGTGAGCCTGGAAACTACGGCCAATTTGGTTGCGGCGCGTCAAGAAGCCCTTCGCGATCGGGTTTTGGTTGGCGAATCGGGCATCCATAGCCGTGCCGATCTCGCCTATCTTGCCGCCCAGGGTGTACGCGCTGTCTTGGTCGGCGAATCGCTCATGCGGGCGGCTGATCCGGCGCTTGCCCTGCAAGCCCTGCGAGGTGCCGCATGAACCCGATCCCGATCCCGTCCCATCAGTATTACGAGCAACTGCTGCGCCTCTTAGAGCAACAGACCTTGCCCGCTGTCGAAAGCCAAGACTACACCAACCGTCACCGCGCTCAAGAAGTGATCATCACCATCCGCAAGGCCCTGTCGTTGCAGCGCCAACTGGAGGCCGATTGGCAACAGCGGGGGCTGTCCTTACGTGAGCAGAGTCCGAGCTAATGGCAACGATTCAGTGGTATCCGGGCCATATTGCGAGTGCCGAACGGCAGCTCAAGAAAGAGTTGGCGCGGGTCGATGTCATTCTTGAAGTACTCGACGCCCGCATTCCCCAGGCTAGCCAGCACCCCTATTTACCTCAGTGGGCACCGAATAAGCCGCGTTTGATTGTGCTGAATCGTATGGATCAGGTGACGACGGCGCAACTCGAGGGCTGGTTACGAGCCTTTCCCGAGTGTGAGATTTTTCCGACCAACGCCCAGCAAGGCCAGGGGGTAGCAGCCCTTAAAACAGCTCTGATTGCGCAGGGTGAAGCCCTCAATGCCCGCCGGAAGCAGCGGGGGATGCAGTCACGGGCTGTACGCGCCGCAGTGCTGGGGTTTCCTAATGTCGGTAAGTCGGCGCTCTTGAATCGGCTGCTGAATCGTAAAGCGGTTGCCAGCGCTAACCGTCCGGGTGTAACGCGGCAGTTGCGCTGGGTACGCATTGGTGGCGATCTCGATATGCTCGATGCGCCGGGGATTCTGCCACCCCTGATGAATAACCAAGTGGCGGCAGTACGACTCGCCATTTGTGATGATATTGGTGCCGCTGCCTACGTGAATGAGCATGTGGCCGCCGATTTGCTCGATTTGTTGGCGCAGCTTGATGCGGGACGTACCTACTTGCAGCGCTATGGCGAGGTGGTACGCGAGGCAACGGACAGCGAAGCCGTGCTGACAACCCTTGCGGCGCAACAGTATCATGCCGATCGCGACCGAGCCGCACTGGCAATCCTCAACGACTATCGCAAGGGCTATCTGGGGGCTCTGGGTCTGGAGAATCCGCCCACGCCAGAATCCGACCACTACTAAGGCGGTGATAGGTGCCAGCCTCGTCTTCGACGATAAGGCGGCCTTGAGCATCAATACCAGCGCCGATACCGCCAATGACGCGCACCCCAGCTGCGGTATTTACACGGATTGTTAGGGTGCGCCCCCAAAGGGCATCGCGATCGCGAGGGACAGCACACACCAACCCTTGCTGCACCTGGGCTCGAATCAGACTCAGGAGGGCTAAAGGCTCGGGTAACAAGGACTTAGGTGAATCTGGCACACAGGTATGCAGACTAATGGGCTGACCAATCTGAGCGCGGCTGTAGGCGCCAAAATCGGCCTGATAGTTGAGCCCTAGCCCCGCGACGGTGCAGTTCCCGACGCGCTCACACAAGATTCCGGCCAGCTTACGCGACCCCACCACCAGATCATTCGGCCATTTCAGCGTTACGGCCAGATCTGGCATGAGTTGTCGCAACGCCACCAAGACGGCGCAGCCAAAGGCAACGCTGCCGCCTGCCAGCGGTAAATCGGCCAGCACAAGGGTGGCGGTGAGTACGCCCGGTGGTGCATACCAACGGCGGCCCTGCTGCCCGCGCCCAGCGGTTTGTCGTCTGGCCCAAACCCAATCACCCGGCTTGAGTTTCGCCGCATTCGCGATTGCCCAGGTATTGGTGCTTTCGCATTCTGGTAGCCAGTGCAGCCAAGCAGGTGGGTTCGGCGGTTGGCAATTTAGCCCCATGCGACAATAGTCCTGTGCGGTTGAGGTCGATCATGCTTGTTGCAGTTACCGGTGGAACAGGATTTGTCGGTGCAGCCCTCGTGCGGGCGCTCCGCAGCCAAGGGCATACGGTGCGGGTACTGACCCGCGATCCACAGCGGGCTGAGGGTGTCTTTGCCGATCTCCAACCGTTGCAAAATCCGGAGCTGCAATTGCAATCCTACGATCCCAGCTCAGTCGAATCGTTGCAAGACGCCATTGCAGGGGTTGAGGCGATCGTTAACCTAGCGGGCGAAACCCTTGCCGGTACCCGCTGGACACCGATGAAAAAAGCGGCCATTCGCGCCAGCCGGGTTGACCTGACCGAAAATTTGGTCGCCGCGATCGCCGCCTCTGAGCAACGCCCCCAGGTTCTGGTGAGTGCCTCGGCGGTGGGCTATTACGGCAGCACCCCTGGTAGCGATCGCGACCCAGCCCTCAACGAAGATAGCCCCGCTGGCGAAGACTTCCTTGCCCAAATCTGTCAAGACTGGGAAGCCGCCGCCCTAGCGGCCACCGAAGCCGGTGTCCGAGTTGTGATCCCCCGCATTGGCGTCGTGCTCGAGCAAGACGGTGGTGCGCTTGCCCAAATGCTGCCCCTCTTCCAAGCCTTTGTCGGCGGTGCCCCCGGTAGCGGCAAGCAGTGGTTTGCCTGGATTCACCGCGATGATCTGGTAAGCATCTTGATTTACGCCCTAACCACGCCAGACCTGGCCGGTGTGATTAACGCCACTGCCCCCAATCCCGTGCAAATGAGCCAATTCTGCCAAGCCCTCGGCGAAGTGATTGCCCGCCCCAGTTGGCTGCCTGTACCGGCCTTTGGCCTCCAAGCCCTCTTCGGCGAATCGGCGCAGATCGTCCTCGAAGGCCAGAAGGTGATCCCCCAGCGTTTGCAAGCCAGTGGCTTTGGTTTTACCTACGCCGAGGTTGGCCCAGCCCTCAAGGCGATTCTGGTGCCCTAGGCAGCGAGGAGGGCGATTACTGCACTTGAAGAATCCGGTCAATTTCATGAACTACCCCGTTATCAGTAATGGGGTTATTTCCTCGGACAATTGTTGCATCGTTATTGATCCGAATCTGACCTAGAGGGCCTTGCTGAAAAGTTACGAAACGACCCGGTAGTAAAGTCGATTGCTGGAGGCCGGAGAGCGTTTGCAGTTGGGTTGTCGTTAGGGCGCGGCCCACAATGTGATAGCTGATGAGGTCGCGTACCGGTTCAATGGCGGCTGGGAAAACCACACCGACAAACGCACTGTCACGGGGTGCAAAGACCGTAAATGAACCTGTCGGATTTTGCAGTGTCCGGTCTAAGCCAGTATCCCGTAGCACTTGGGCAAAACGGCGAATATTGGGGTTGGTATTGATCGCATCCATGACCGTAGTCCGACTGGATGGGGGCACCATACCCGTTTCAGTATTACAGGCCGCCAAGCTCAGGCTCAGGGCACTCGCGATCGCGACTGTGGTTACTTTACGCATAAACACGCTCATCGATATCAGTTAGTACTAGCGCTACATCTGGGGCATTGTCAGGGTCTGAGGCCGCAGATTTTGCTGCTTTAGTGTGGCATATAGTGCCGAACTGCCGAATCCGTCGCTGAGGCTGTCTACGGGTAGCGTAATGATCCTGTTGAAGGGCGAGATCCTCAGACAGTATTCAGTCAAGCGTGTTATCAGGGGCAGCAATGCCTACGGTTGGTATTTCTCCAGTACAGTGTGGCAAGAGCAGTGCTTGCAGGGTAGTGGTGATCGATCTTCTGGTGTTTCTCGCGCGGCTTTATCGCCCGATCGTTGCCGCCGTTTTGGTGGGTGGTGTTCTCAGTTATATTTTGGGCTTACCTCGCTTAGCGGCGCGCTTTCGTAAGCCGCCTCAAACTACTGTCCCCGCTGCCCTTGGCAAGTTCCTTTTCTTTGTCGGCGTACCCGTGTCGGTCGTGAACTTCCTCCGCCGTGCCGACCTTACGGGCTCAATTTGGGTCGCACCCGTTGTCGCGTGGGTCGCGATCGCGATCGCGATGTTATTGGCCTGGCTCTGGATTCGACCAGCGCGGCCCCTCTGGACAAAGCCCTCACGCGGCACCTTCATGCTCGCGTCGATGGTGG
>CAZAGN010000013.1:7864-31877 GCA_964484905.1 uncultured bacterium
CGGCCCCTCTGGACAAAGCCCTCACGCGGCACCTTCATGCTCGCGTCGATGGTGGGCAACACCGGCTATATCGGCTTCCCGATTATTCTGCTGACGCCTCAACTGGGGCCAGACTATTTTGGTTGGGCTCTGTTCTACGACGTACTCGGAACCTTCTTTGGTGCCTATGTCATTGGAGTAATCATCGGTACACGCTATGGCAGACCGCCGCGCTTGGGTGCAAATGGCACTGATTTTGAAGAAGAAAGTGATCTGATTGGCGAAACATCCGTATCATTCCGGGTTGTCGCTCGCGAAGTCCTCAAAAACCCGACGATGATCGCCTTTGTGCTGGGCTTAGCCCTACGTCAAATCGAATTTCCCGAACTGCTCAGTATTGGTCTTAACGGCTTTGCCTGGACTATGGTGATGCTCTCACTGGTGCTGATGGGAATGCGTCTGCAGCAGCTTGATTCTTGGGGGGCGCTAAAAACCGCCGCCGCGGCCTCCAGCATCAAAATGATTACCATCCCTCTATTGGTCGGGATGGCCCTCACCAGCATCGGTATCGAAGGCCCGCCCCGTTTAGCGCTCGTGATCCAGTCGGGTATGCCCTCGGCCTTTGCCGCCCTTGTGATCTCCGAAAACTACAGCCTCAACCGCGATCTTGCTGTGACCACCGTCGGTCTTACCTCCGCGATGCTATTGTTTACGCTGCCAATCTGGCTTTGGGGTTTTGGCACATGGTAAAGCAAGCCACAAACTTGCGCCGTTGCCTTGTCTGCCGCACGCTCAAGCCTAAAGAGCAGCTCCTGCGGGTTGTCCGCCTTGCCCATACCCACACGGTTCAACTCAGCAGCGGCATGGGTCGCTCGGCTTATCTCTGCCCCAGTCACACCTGTTGGCAGCAAGCCCAGAAAAAAAATCGCCTCGGTAGTGCGCTGCGAGCACCCGTTACGGCCAGTCTCTATGCCGAACTGAAAACCCTGTTGCAGACTGAGACAGATGAATGCTGCAAGCCCGAATTGCCGTAGCTATGTAGGCTAAACGGCTATCCAGGCAAAACAGCCGTCCAGGCCAAACAGCCATCTAGGCCAAATATCTGTGCCTAGCTCTGGGCTTAGGCTCGGCGCAAATCTAGCGTCCAGGCAAAGTAAAAACTTGATTTGATCGTGGCGCGTTGCTGCACCTGCCAGCCCAATGAGGCTAAATGCTTTACCAATACCGTTTCACGGTGCTGATAGGCGCGCGTGGTCTTACTCGGCCCGGGAAAGAGCTCGCCAATTTTCTTCAGCAACACTAGCAGCGTCGTTTTCGGGGCAAAGCTAAAAATCAACCGATTCTGCGCCAAGCTTGTCAAGTGCGTCAGCATCGCCAAGGCATCGGCTTCGGGATAGTGAATCATCACATCTAGGCAGATCACCGTGTCGTAGCTGCCGCTAATTGATTCCAAATCGGCAACGCCAAAGGTCGGGTTCTCGCTTTGACCCAGTTGGGCATCCCGCCTCGCGATCGCCTCGCCCACCATTTTTTCCGAAATATCGCTAGCAAATACTTTGGCGCCGCGTTCTGCCAAAGGAATACTCAAGCTGCCAACGCCACAGCCCGCATCGCAAATCGAAACATCCTTAACGTCACCCAGCCAGCCCAGCACCGTCTCAAGCGTCCGCGCATGGCCTTCGCGAATATCCCGCTGAACACGGTTAACCTCACCATCGCCATAAATCCGTCGCCAGCGATCAAAGCCGAGGCTGTTGAAATAATCCCGAACAACGGCGCGCTCGCTCACAATGCCCCTCCAACTCCCTCAGCAGCATACTGTATCTTTTATTAAGTTATGTGCATACGGCTGACTACACCCCAGCAGACAGAGCCAAAACGCTGGCACCATAGCGACCTAGCCAGAGCGGCAGCAACTTGACCCAATCCTTACTGTTGACTATCTCCAATATTCAGTAGCTAACGTTTATCGATTGTTGTCACCAAACTTGATCCCTCCCGAGAGCGGTTTCTGGCCGAGCGATTACCCGCACGTCGCGATCGGAGTCGCTTGACTGCTGAACCCACAGCATCACTCAGCGAATGACTGAGCGAGCCCAGCTCTAGCCCCAGCAAAAGCCACAGCACAGCCTCTGTATGCACTGGCTGCCAACGTTGCTGCACATAAGCACCCAGAGCCAGCCACCAATACTGCTGCGCATACCAGCCCCACAGCACCGCCGGTAAGCTTAATACCAGCATCCACACGGCCAAATACACCAATCGCAGCGCCGTACCGACCACAGGGCCATGAGACCAAAACGAGCGATGCTTCAGGCAATAGCGATAGGGCAACCAAAGCCAGCGCAGCCAAAGCCAGCGCCGATATTGCTGCGAATGAAGATCTAGATCACCGGCAAACATAAGACCACTAAACAGGTAGCCAGCACCCACGAGCAACATGGCACGCTCGCCATGGCTAAGTAAACCAATCGTCAAGACAACTATCGGCAAACTGAGAAGTGTCACCCGATCATGGGTTTTACCGGAGGGCATAGGCGAGTTTGCACACGTTATTGATGAGTGTGACCGCAAAACCTGACACTGGCCACTATCCAGACTTAAGCATCGTTGCGTTAAACCACACTCCATCGCGCCAGTCTTGAGTATTTTGTAAGCAAATGTTACAATTATGAGTATAGGAATGCAGAGCGACGACTGCAATTTCCACACATTGATTGCATGTCCTCTACTGAGAACCTTAGGAGATTATATGAATAACCCCCTCGTACTTTACAGCACGTTACTTATTTCAGGCCTAGCTGCTGCCGTAGGCTTAGGATTTGTTGCCTTTTTTAATTCCAAGCGTCCGGCAGGCTGGGAAGCAGCCGATCGGCCTGGATTTGTGATGAATTATGGCCAAGCTGAAGAGCCCGTTGAATGGACTATTGGCTGGAACGAACGTTCAGAGCGTTGGAATGGCCGCTTAGCAATGCTTGGTTTTGCTGCCAGCATCATTACCGAAGCTGTCGTTGGTCACAGTGTCTTGGGTTTCATGTTTGGGATTAACTAAAGTTCTCTGGATAGAGTCGTTACCTAAGTTCTAATCTAAGTAAATTAATGGGTGTCGGGAAACTGACACCTATTTTTTCTTGAAACGCCTTGAAAGATACAGTCGTCAGGCTACATCACAGAGCGGCGGGGAATACGCTCACCGACGGTGGGTGGTTCTTCGGAGTTAGAGCGGGGGCCTGGTTGGGCATAGAGTGGCACCGTGAAAGTAACAAGTGAGCCTTTACCCTCGCCTTCACTAAAAAATTGGACTTTACCTGACATCGCCTCAATCAGTTTTTGACTAATGGCTAAGCCGAGGCCCGTACCACCAAACTGACGTGTTGTTGAGTTGTCTGCCTGGACAAATGGCTGAAAGAGTATTTTCTGCTTGTCTTTGGCGACACCAATACCCGTATCTTTGACAGAGATGCTGGCTTCAGTTTCCGTAAGCTCGCAACGGACAGTCACGCCACCCTGAGCGGTAAACTTGATTGCATTGCCTACCAAATTAAGCATGATCTGAAGTAAGCGTTGGTAGTTACCAAAAATAAAGATTGGCCCCTCAATTTTGGGCACCTGGAATGTCAGATCAATATTTTTCTTGGTGGCTTGCAAGCGGGTTTTAATTTCAACATCATCAAACAGAGCTTTGAGATCGAGGGCGGCCAGATCAACGTGCATTTTGCCTGCTTCAATTTTGGCAATATCCAACACATCATTAATCAGCGATAGCAGGTGTAATGCCGAGCCGTGGGCTTCGTGGAGAAATTCTTGCGCCTCTTCGCGATTTTCGACCATATCATCAATCAACAGTTGCAAAAAGCCAATGATCGCGTTGAGGGGGGTGCGGAGTTCATGAGAGGTATTCGCCAAAAACTGACTTTTCATCCGGCTGGCTGATTCGGCCTCTTCACGGGCTTGCTCAAGCTCTTTATTTTTTTGCCGCAGCGTGTGATTGGTGAGTTGCAGACGTGTGCCAATCTGGCGGCTTTGGTTAAGAAGCTGGGCATGGGCGACAGTGGTACCGAGAAAGGTTGCGACAGGCTCAAGCTGAGTCAAGATATCGTTGCCGGGGGGCGAGACCCCTTCGTAGTCAAGGTAAAGAATGCTGTTGGCAACACCTTGATAAAACGTCGCGATCACGACTTCATCTTTAGTGATTACGGGTTCAGGGTGTTTGAGGGCTTGGACATAGAGAGGCAGGCTTGATAATGAGAGGGATTGGCCAAGCATGACGGGCAGTCGCTCGTTCGCGCGATACTCGGCGACGATAGTCAAGCTGTCTTGGCCAATGATGTCGTAGGGAGCCATGGTGAGGTGCCGGCAGCCAACCTTTGGCCCCAGTAAACTGGCCGCGATTGTCAAAATTTCGGTGACATCAAGGCTGTAGCGGCTGGCTTGCATCAAGCTTTCGGCGAGGCGCTCTTCGCTGGCGGGGGGGCGCATTTTTTGGTAGACCGCTGGTGCTGCGGTGACTTGCAGCACCTCAGCAACACCTGCGATCGCGATAACGCGTGTTGCCGCATCACGTACGGGCTGAAGATAAGCCTGGAGCTGGAGAATTTGCCCCTGAAGCCGGACAAAGCCTTCAAAAATTTGTGGGTTACCGGTTTCAATAACAGCCTTGAGGGCAGTGCTGTAGCGCTCAGGGTGGGCGGGCTCCCAACTGCTGTTGCCCTGCAAAAGCCAATCAAGACGAATGTTATGGCTGGCAGCATCCTGCCAGTAAAAGCTCCAGAATTGCCCCTGGATGCTTTGGGTGAAGATAAGGGGCGCGGCCATGGCTGTTGCTGCTAGCTCATTCAAGTGTATCGATTGTCTTAGAGCGCGTAACGATCGCGATAACGCTATCACTCCGAAAAGCCTGCCTCGGCCTAGGTGCAGTCGTAGTCGGATTGCCGTATGTAGTTTTGTAACGTTTACTGAAGATAGATGCCGTAGATTGCCAGGCGGCGGCAAATTATCCTAGCTGGCTGAGGTTAAGTCTATGTCGGTCGCCCTCGATTATCGTTACAGCAATCAAACGTGGCAGTGGCGGGGCTGGGATCTGCCTTACTTGGTGGCAGGGAGCGGGACGCCGGTTGTGGTGGTGCATGGCTTTGGTGGTTGTATTGGTCACTGGCGGCATACGGTTGCAGACCTGGCCCAGTCGCACCAAGTGTTTGCTATCGATCTGCTGGGTTTCGGTGCCGCGCCCAAACCCTCGATGGCCTACACCTTTGAGTTGTGGGGAGAACAACTAGCGGCTTTTTGTCGGGAGGTTGTCCAAGCGCCAGCGCTCTTGGTCGGGAACTCGGTGGGGGCGATTGTTGTGTTGCAGGCGGCGGTGACGGCACCAGATATTGCCCAACGGGTGGTGTTGATCAATTGTTCGCTGCGGCAGCTCCATGAGCGTAATCGTGAGAATATTCCTTGGCATCAGCGCCTCAGCACACCGATTATTCAGAAGGTATTGCAGTACAAGCCCCTAGGGCATTGGTTCTTTAGTCAGATTGCCCAGTCGCGATCGTTGCGCAATATCCTCAAACAAGCCTACGCTCGCCCCGAAGCGATTACCGATGAACTTGTCGAACTTCTGTTGGCCCCTGCTCGTACTCCTGGTGCTGCCGATGTCTTTATTGCCTTTATCAGCTATGCCCAAGGGCCGTTAGCCGATGACCTCCTTCCACTAGTTGACTGTCCGGTGCATATTCTTTGGGGTGAAAATGACCCTTGGGAGCCGATCGCGAAAGCGCGAGCCTGGACACGTTTTGATTCTGTCAAAGACTTTGTTGCCTTGGCCAATGCTGGCCATTGCCCCATGGACGAAGCACCCGAGTTAGTCAATCCATACCTACGCCAATGGGCTGCGCTGGGCTGAATCTACGCTCACATCAACGCGTGAACATCGGCACTCGTCTAGCCGCCATCGCGCCTAGCTATACTGCGCCCGCCACCAGGCCACCGGCAACGCCAGCGCCTTGCCCCACGTCGAAACATAGGCTCGCTCACGGAAAACTTGGTAGTGGTTGCGCTCAATAGCACGCAGAATTTGGCGATAAAGCATCAGGGACGCCCAGACGGGCCAGCGGGCATCGGGCTGGAGGGTATTGATACCTGCTTCGGCAATGGCGTAATAGTGGCGGGCACGCTGAATCTCAAAATCCATGAGGGCAATCCAGCGCTCATCGACAACGTAGCTGAATAGGTCTTGCTCGCTGTAGTTAAACTGCGCCAGATCCTCAAGGGGTAGATAGATCCGACCGCGACGGGCGTCTTCACCGATATCGCGCAGGATATTTGTAATCTGCATCGCAATCCCCAAGGAGACTGCCGCCTCGGTACCGTCTTCGCCAGGTAAAAAGCCCATAATTGCCGACGACATCAGACCCACAGTACCGGCCACGCGGTAGCAATAAAGCTGTAGGTCAGTCCAGGTTGGGTAGCGATCGCGATCGAGATCCATGCGTTGGCCGCGAATCATATCTCGAAACGGCTCGACGGGCATACTGTAAGCTCGAATCGCCTCGACCAGGGCCACATCGGTCGAGGTCGCTGCCTTACCCTCAGCAAAAGCGGCCTCAAGTTGCGCTTCCCAGGTATCAAGGGTTTCTTGGGTGGTCAGGGCCGCTTGCACACCATCCACCAGCTCATCGGTTTGGCGGAGCCAGGCATAGATCGCCCAAATCGCATGGCGCTTAACCTTGGGCAGCAGCAACGAGCCCAGGTAAAAGGTTTTGGCGTGCTTTGCCGTGATTTGCCGACAGAGGGCGATCGATTCAGCCACAGAAGTCATGATGCGCCAGCCATCCAAAAAAAGCCCACGGTGACTGTACCAAACGGGTTGCGGTACCGGGGATTGGGTCATGCAAATTACCTTTTATTCTATTTGCAATCTGTTACATTTGCCTCAGAAGCTTTTGAGTCCTCGCCATGGTTGCCTCCCCTCGCAAGCCCTACAGCCTCAGTGATTGGCAATTGGGCTACCAAGCCTCTGCACAGGAGGGGGCGGCCTGGCTGGATGTTATCGCGGGCAGTGTGCCCAACGATCTGGTCGGTACCCTTTGGCGTAATGGCCCTGGCCGCCTAGAGATTAACGGCAACCGCTATGGCCACCCCTTTGATGGTGATGGCTTTATCCAAGCCCTGAGCTTTACCGGCGAGGGCGTTCACTGGCGGGGGCGTTATGTCCAAACCCCCGAACTCCAGGCTGAACTGGCAGCAGGCAAGATTCTCTATCGTGGTGTCTTCGGCACCCAAAAGCCGGGCGGCATGCTAGCTAACCTGCTCGATTTCCGCTTTAAGAACCCAGCCAATACCAACGTGATCTACCACGGCGGTAAGTTACTAGCGCTTTGGGAGGCCAGCTCACCCTACTGGCTCGATCCCGAAACCTTGGCCACCCTGGGCCGCCTCGAAATCAGCCAAAATCCGCAGCAACCCTTTACGGCTCACCCGCGTTTAGATCCGGCGAGTGGCGATCTGATTGCCTTTGGCGTGCGGACAGGGCTGGGCTCAACCCTGCATACCTACCGCATCCGGCCCAACGGCGAAATTGTGACTGGGCCAGCGCACCAAGTGCCGGGCTTCTGCTTTTTGCACGATTTTGTGATTACGCCGCGCTACCAAATTTACTTCCAAAACCCGGTCAGTTTTAACCCTCTGCCCTTTGCCCTGGGCATGCAATCTGCCGGTACTTGTATTCAGGTAGATCCGAAGGCACCGACCCGAATCTGGATCTTTGACGAACAGGGCCAGCGTCAAGTGCTGGAGACTGCGCCAGGCTTTATCTTCCATCACGTTAATGCCTACGAAGCCGATGCCACAACAGTGATTGTGGACTCGATTTACTATGACGACTACCTGGGGCTAGAACCCGGCCAAGACTTTTTGGCTATTGATTTTGAAGACCTCCCCGCCGGTCACCTGTGCCGCTTTAGCCTTGATTTGGCGGCCGGTACGGTTACCAAAACTGAACTGAGCGACCGTGCCTGCGAATTTCCGGCAATCAACCCCAACTATGTCGGTCAAGCCCATCGCTATGTTTACTTGGGGGCTGCCGACGAGCGGCCTGCCAACGCGCCCCTCCAAGCGATCGCGAAGTTTGATACCCACACGCACACCAGCCAACTGCATACCTTTGCACCCCGTGGTTTCTTGGCGGGTGATCCGGTATTTGTGAGCCGCCCGGCTGAGGCAGCAGAAGATGATGGCTGGCTGCTGGTGCTGATTTTAAATACTGAAACCGAGCGTAACGAGCTGGTGATTCTTGATGCTGTGACCCTCGCGCACCAAGCCACCGTTGCCTTGCCCGATATCGTTCCCTACGGTCTCCATGGCTCATTTACGGCCGGTTTTGTGGCTGCAGTCGAACGTTAGTCAATAACTGAGTGGTCCATTCATAGCCGCAAGAGGAAGCTGTATTCGCGCACACGACTGCCAAAGCCCTGGGCTGTGGTGTGCTGCGTCTCATAGGCACAGACCGTGCCGCTGTGGCTGAATTCGCCATTGAGGGCGCAGTTTACGTAGCGTGGTGCTACGCGTAAGCCGCCCCAAGCCACACCACCCAAGACACTGAGGGTGAGACATGCACTCAGAAGACCAGCTTTGGGAAGGTTGGCGTTGGCGTCTTGCATCGCTGCTATTCCTGCTTTAATGACCCCACTGTAGAGAGTAAAAGTGAACATCCAGTGAACTGTGACCCGGCTCTCGCCGACCTTAGGAACGCTTTCGCCAAGGGAATCGGCTAAGCTCAATGTATCGATACTTAGCAGGCGTGGCACCGTGTCTTGGCAGGATGGCGTAACCAACTATGTTCTGGTGAACGTGCTGGAAGAAGTGGTGATGAAGGAAGCAGAGTTTCAACACTCGCAGTTGCCGCCTGCTGCGCAGGAAAAAATTGCTGTGATTGATATCGGTGCCTATGTGCTGAACCGCATGCCACCGATGTATGCCAGTAATAAAAACGGCTGGGGTTTCCAGCGTGAGAAAGCCCTCCGCCGCGCCCACCTGGAAATTGCCCCCAAGGTCAAAGAGGCGATTCAGTATCTTCAACGGGCACCGATGCGGATGTCAGCGCCCTTGCCCGCCGTGCTGCAAGCCGAGAATGCCCTCAACCAAGTACGGGCCATCCTCAATCGACAGGAACTGACCTGGGCGCAGGTGCCAGGCTTGGTCCAGCAATTGCTGCTTAAGCTTCAGGAAGCCCAGCATCGTGCACCGCGCTGAGTTCAACCCAGAGTTCGGTGCAGCCAGGGTGCGAATGGTCACTCAGGTGGCCACCGTGGGCGCTGATAATGCTCTGGGCAATAAACAGGCCCAACCCGCCTGTACCAGCGGCATAGTGTTTGCCCGCGATCGCGATCGGGGCGGCGTGAAAGGGCTTGATCAGTTCGGCCAAGGGGGCAGGCAAGCCAGGGCCATCGTCACACACCCGGATGGTTGAGCCCTCAATCTGGATTTGCACCTCGCGATCAGCATAGCGCAGCGCATTTTCAATCAGGTTATGCAGGGCACGCTCAAGCTCGGCGGCATCGGCATGGGCCCAGCCCGTACCCTTGAGGCTGAGCTGTATCTGGCGTTTGTGGGCCAGAGGTTGGCACCGTTGCTGGAGGGTTTGCAAAAGATCGTGCAGGTTACAGGCACTGAGCTTAAGCTGTAGCTTGCCCTGCTCTAAGCGCTGGGCGTCTACGAGTTTTTGAACCAAACTCAGTAGCCGGTCACTTTCGCTGAGCATCTCGTCGATCACGCTGGCTTGTTGGGGGGCCGGTAAATTCGGTAGTTGGCACATCAGGTGCTGAAAGGCAATGAGCGGTGTTTTCAGATCGTGCATCAGGGTCGCCAAAAAAGCGGTGCGGCGTTGTTGCTCGGTGCGCAGTTGCCGTAGTAAATCTTGCAGGGCTAGGCGCAGAATGCGGGCTTCGCTGGGGTCGTTGGGGCGATCAGCAAGTTGGTGCGGTGTTTGCAGATGGCTAATGTCGCGAGCCAGGTGCGTCAGGGGCCGCATGACAACACGGGAGAGAATATAGCCTGTCCAGCTACAGATCAGCATCAAAAGCAGTAACCAGAGAATGATGTTGAGCCAGACCCAGGCATTGATCGTGACGGATGTGGTTCGAATGTAAAGGCTGAAGAGAATGAGGTTTGGCAAAAACGAAAAGGCAACGATAATCAGCGCCACCTGAGTCCGCAGGCTGGGGGCCGGACGTTCTTGCCACAGCCCCGCTTGGAGAAAGCTTAGAAAACTCTGTACAGGCTGCCGGATCGTCATAGTCTCCCCTACGCTAAGCACAGCATGGCAGACTGCTGATGATCTGGGCACTGGCTTACCTTCCCTACTGGATTTTGCTGGCGTTGGGCGTGGCGCTGTTTGGGATTGCCATCATCGCAACCGATGATACTGATTTGGATGGCACGGCTGATCTGGCGGTGTTGGGCTTGGGCGAACTGCCCCTGCTGATTTTGTTGGCGCTGGATCTCAGCCTTTGGGGGGTACTGGGCTGGAGCCTCTCGATTGGCACGGCCATGTTAACGGGCGTACTGCCGGGTACCGGGCTCGCGATCGCGATCTTTCTGGTCAGCCTTGGCCTCAGTCTCTGGTTCGGCAGTCTGATTGCCCGCCCCGTTGGTAAACTCTTTGTCACCTTTGGCGAAGACACCAGCAGCGATCGGCTGCTGGGCTGTATGGGTACAGTCAGTTCTAAGCAGATTCCGCCCGAGCGTGAGGGTAGTATTGGCCAAGTCGATCTCATTGATCGGCAGCGCAATTTGGTAACCGTCAGTGCCGTCTGTCCCGATTGGGCCACCCAAAGGCCGCAGTATGGCCAAACTGTGATCGCTATTGACGAACACCCTCGGGGCTATCTGGTAATTGTCAACGATAGTGCCGACACAGCAACCTGGTTTTCTCGGAGGACAGCATCATGACGATCCAGCAGCCTAAACAGCCTAGCGTTCCAGTGAAACAGCCCCGTGTGCCGGTCAAGCATCCTCAAGCACGGCAGTCCAAGCCAGGCCGCAAACTCTTGTGGTCGCTGATGCTGGCCCTTGCAACCCTAATTCCGGCTACTGTAACCGAACCGCAGCCTGTCGTTGCCCAGAGCGCCAATCAAAGCCAAACGCAGCGCAGTGATCTGGGCGATATTTTACTGGTGCCCGTCAGCGGCGTCGTCGGTATTGTCGTCCTTTTGGGCTTCAGCCTCTGGGTTTACAAGCTGGTGTATGTCATTACGCCCAACAACGAAGCCTTTGTCCGCACGGGTGGTGTCTTTGCCAAGCAACAATTGGTCATCCTCAACGGCGGTTGCATTGTCTTGCCCGGTTTTCATGAGCTGACGCGGGTGCCGCTGCGGGAGATTTCGATTGATGTTGAGCGTACCGATAATCTGGCCGTGCGTACCCAAGACTATCTGCGCGCCAATATGCGTGTCACCTTTTATGTCTGCATCAGCCCCAATGCCGAGGATGTCAAAACAGCGGCAGCGCGACTGTCTGAAGGGGGCGTAATCTCGGAGTTGGATATTAAAAACGCCCTCGAAAAACGGGCTGATGATGCGATTCGGGCGGCAGCGAAACGTAAGAGTCTGGCGGAGGTCGATTCTGATAAGTTGGGCTTTGCCGATGAAGTGTTGAACCTCATTCAGCAGGATTTGAAGAAAGTGGGCTTGACGCTCAACAATATCGCCATATCCGAAATTGAAGAGAGCAATACCTA
This sequence comes from uncultured bacterium, assembly GCA_964484905.1. Taxonomy (GTDB): domain Bacteria; phylum Cyanobacteriota; class Cyanobacteriia; order Thermostichales; family PCC-7336; genus CAZAGN01. Next base: position 19,569 of record CAZAGN010000013.1, read on the forward strand.
CGACGAAAACAACTTTTTTGATTCTCAGGGCGTGCGGCTGCGTACCGAAACGATTCAGCGAGCGATTCAGCAGAAAAAAGAGGTCGAACTCTCCACTCGCAACCTCATGGAGCAGCAGGAGCTGGATGCCGAAAAGCGCTCGTTGGCGATCAGTCAGCAGGGTGAAGAAAGCCGCCTCGCCCATGAGCAGGAGCTGGAAACTCTGGCCCTGAACAAGCAAGAAGCAATCGAAACCCTGCGTGCCCAGAAAGAACGGGAAGCCCAGGAAGCTCGCGATCGCGAAGCCGCCCTGATCGAACGCAACAAAATCTTGCAAGCTCAAGCGGTCGAAACCGAAACCATCCAAAAAGAGCTGACCCTGCAGCAGCGCCAAATTACAGCCAACATCACCCTCGAAGAAGAACGCAAAAAGCTGCAAGTGGCCCAGTCGCTGCAACAGCAAGAGGCCGAACTGGCGGCAATCACCCGCCAGCGCACCGTCGAAGCCTCCCGTCTGCTGGCCCAAATTGAAATCGCCCAAGCTGAGCAGCAGTCGCGCCTAGCTCAAGAAGATGTCGCCCTCGCGATCGCGAACAAAGAGCGTGAACGCCTCGCGATCGAAGCGGAACGGATCAAAGCTGAAGGCGCTGTGCAAACGGCCAAAGTCGTTGAAGCCGCTGAACGAAACCAGCGCATCGTCGCCATTGAAGCCGAGCAAGAAGCCCAGCGACAACGCATAGCTGAGCAGAACGTCGTCGAGATCGAAGCCTTCCGCCGCCGCCGCCAAGCCGAAGTTGCCCGCCAAGCAACAGAGCTCGAAGCCGAATCGATCCAAACCCTCGCCGATGCCAACCGCTATCGCGAACTGGCCGAAGCCGAAGGGAAACAAGCGATTTTTGCTGCTGAAAACACCCTCAACGACGCCAATCGCACTGCCAAATTGATCGAAGCCCTATTACCCTCGGTCATCGACCACCTCCCTGAAATTATGGCTGCCTTGGCTCCTCAACCAGGCATTTTGGGTGATGCCCGCGTTTACGCTGTGGGTAACGGTAGTGATCGCCTAGGCGATATCAACAAACTGATGCTCTCAACCAGTGGCCTCGCGTTGCTGGAGAGTTTGCTAGAAGAAGGTAAGCTGAGTAGCCTTGTTGGCCAAGTGGGGCAGTTACTACGCTCCGGTACAGCTGACGCCGCCGCCGCCAAGAGCGACAACACACCCTAAAATAACTATGCTGGCACTGCACTGAGCGCATGTACTTTACCGACAGCGACCTGAGCGACGATCTCCTTGCTCTTCGCGAGGCAATCCGTCAGGCCGCCGACCACCGGCAGCACGACTGCCTCGAACTCCTCAAGCTTTTGCGCCTGCTAGAAGAAAGCCATCGTGAGATCCATGACGGTGCTTTCCGTGCCTCTCTGCCCGATAGCCGCCAAGATCTACGCGAGTTTTTACTCACCATCGAAGCTAGCGGCAACTGGCCCTACATTCATCGCTTGCAAATCCAACAGCTTTTGGCCAACCTCAGCGAGACTGAGGCGGCTGATGCTTATTAGGGGCATTTCTACCTCTCACCTGTTTTTCCTGGAGACGTTAGATGAAAGCGGGTGGTCTAAAACTCGATGCTGCCAAAACACAAAAATTCTCGCAGGGGCGGGAAAACCTGCTCTCCTGGTGGTGCATGGTAGCCACGAAAAATGGTCGTGCCGAGGAAGTATAGTGAGTCCAGGAAATAACGAGACATTTTTAGATGTTGGATGCGTTCTGGGTAGACTTCTTGGATGCAAAAAGTGTCTCGGTAATTGGAGATTTGACTATAGTAATAGGGTTAGGAGTGTCGAGAAGCTCTACGAATCATGCCTGGATGTCCTGTCATGGGACTGAAGTCGTCAAGAATGGTCATATTCATATCGGTAAGCAACGCTTTAAGTGTCGGCGTTGAACGCTACAGCACCACCTCAAGGCAACGGGTTGCTTGTTTAGCACGTAAAGCTTTGTCCTTCTCGAAATCCCTCGATAATCACATTGGCGCGATCTGGTTCTTCATCCATCACGGCAATCCTTCATTGCTTTCCTAGCTCTACTCCTAATTCATCTGATGACACTCCCTAAGATCGGCGGCTTTTTGCCATCAATCTGGGTATAGGTCTGCACCACTAAACATCATTCGAGGTTGGGCTAGGGCAGACTCTAATGAACCCATATCTCGAATACCGGGTGCCTGCCCTACCAGATTGCGCCACAATGCTGCGATGTAACTCCAGTAACTCTATGAGAGTCAGGTAGCGAGTCATGCCAGACAGCGATAAAGCTCAGCGTTTTTCCATAGCACATACGCCGATGCCTGAGCGAAATTATTAGAGCTCATTCATTAAGTCGCTGAAAGCCTTGCAACGAAGGGATTTCAGAAGATGAACGTTACCTGCAGCCAGCCTCCTGGAATCATTACCGCGCATAGGGTTTCGGCGTTTTTAAGATTTACTTTATAAATCAGCTCTCACTATATTGATCGAGCCAGACCGCCAGGCTTGCCATCAGGAGTACCTCAGTTGTCGTGCTATGTGGTGTGGCTAGGTTTTGAACTTTTTGGAACTAACTATCCGAAAGCTCAAGTGTAATATGAGTTATAGCTACAACTTTGCCGGCATTACCGTCTTGAGCTTGACATCTGCTGTGTGACTTTACTGCATTCAGCAGGGTTTGGCTTAGTCACTCACCTTAAGGGCGCTATTCCCGCCTCGGCCAAGCCCAGACTAGGATAATAGAACTGTCTTGCATTGCACTATGGCCTTTCTCGACCACCTTCGCGATCGCGTGTGTGTTTTTGATGGCGCGATGGGTACCGCGATCCAAAACTATCAGCTGACGGCAGCCGATTTTGGCGGGCCAGAACTCGAGGGCTGCAATGAGTATCTGGTGCTAACCCGCCCTGATGTTATCAAAGCGATTCATGCCGATTACTTGGTCGCCGGGGCCGATGTCATCGAAACCAATACCTTTGGTGCGAACTCTGTGGTCTTAGTGGAGTACGACATTCCCGAAAAAGCCTACGAACTGAACAAAACAGCAGCTGCCCTCGCCCGTGAAGTTGCCGACCAGTACAGTACTGTTCTCCAGCCGCGCTTTGTCGCCGGATCCATGGGGCCAGGTACTAAGCTGCCGACTCTAGGCCATATCGACTTTGACACCCTGGTCGCCTCTTACAAAGAGCAAGCCGAAGGCTTGATCGATGGCGGTGTCGATCTGCTTTTGCTCGAAACCTGCCAGGATGTTTTGCAGATCAAAGCGGGTCTGTTCGCCATCGAATCGGTGTTTGCTGAGCGGGGGGAGCGCCTGCCTTTGATGGTCTCGGTCACGGTCGAGCAACAGGGCACACTGCTGGTGGGTTCCGATATTGCCGCCGCTCTGGCAATTCTAGAGCCGTTTAAGATCGACATTCTGGGCTTAAACTGCGCTACTGGCCCCGACTTGATGACCGAGCACATCCGCTACCTCGCCGAGCACTCACCCTTCTACATCTCCTGTATTCCCAATGCGGGCCTACCCGAGAACGTCGGCGGTCAGGCTCATTACCACCTGACGCCCAACGAAATGGAGCAGTACCTCAAACGCTTTGTGGAAGAGCTGGGTGTCAATATCATTGGCGGCTGCTGTGGCACCTGCCCTACCCATATCAAAGCCCTCGTTGATGGCGTCAAGCCCCTGCGCCCCAAGCAACGTCAGCCCCATAGTGTGCCGTCAGCGGCCTCAATCTACAGCCCGCAGCCCTACGACCAAGACAACTCCTTCCTAATTATCGGCGAGCGCCTTAATGCCAGCGGCTCCAAAAAATGCCGTACCCTGCTCAACGATGAAGATTGGGATGGCCTGGTGGCCCTGGGGCGGGAGCAAATCCGTGAGGGTGCCCATGTTCTCGATGTCAACGTTGATTATGTCGGTCGGGATGGGGTGCAGGATATGCACGCGCTGGTCTCACGTCTCGTGACTAATGTCACTCTGCCTCTGATGCTTGATTCAACCGACTGGCAGAAGATGGAGGCGGGATTAAAAGTAGCCGGTGGCAAGTGCTTGCTTAATTCGACCAACTACGAAGATGGCGAAGAGCGCTTTTTGCAGGTGGTAGAGCTCGCCAAGAGCTACGGGGCCGGTATTGTCATCGGCACCATCGACGAAGAAGGAATGGCCCGGACGGCTGAGCGCAAGATCGCGATCGCGAAGCGGGGCTATCGTCAGGCGGTCGAAGCCGGTCTGCCAGCCCACGATATTTTCTTCGATCCTCTAGCCCTGCCGATCTCGACCGGCATCGAAGAAGACCGCGCCAATGGTTGCGCCACCATCGAAGCAATCCGCGAAATCCGCGCGAGCCTGCCCCAGTGCCATATTCTGCTCGGGATCTCCAATATCTCCTTTGGCCTCAATATGCCCGCTCGGGTTGTCCTCAATTCGGTGTTTTTGCACGAGGCTCAGGCTGTTGGGCTGGATGCCGCCATTGTCAGCGCCAGCAAGATTTTGCCTCTCATGCGCATCGACGATCGCGATCGCGAAATCTGCCACCAGCTCATCTGGGACGAGCGCCGTTTTGATGACGATGGCATTTGCATTTACGACCCGCTCGCTGAGCTCACGCAACGCTTTGCTGACGCCAAACAACAGCGCAATCAAAGCATTGCCAGCGATCTGCCCCTCGAAGAACAACTGAAGCAACACATCATCGACGGGGAGCGGATCGGCCTCGAGGCAAAACTGGCCACCGCCCTCGAAACCCATCCCCCCCTCGAGATCATCAACACCTTCTTGCTCGATGGCATGAAAACCGTCGGTGAACTCTTTGCCTCAGGCCAAATGCAACTGCCCTTTGTCTTGCAATCTGCCGAAACGATGAAAGCTGCCGTTGCCTATCTCGAACCCTACATGGATAAAATCGAAGGCTCTAGTAAAGGCAAACTGATTATCGCTACCGTCAAAGGTGATGTTCATGATATTGGCAAAAACCTCGTTGATATCATCCTCACCAACAACGGCTACGAAGTCGTCAACCTTGGTATAAAGCAATCCGTTGACGCGATCATCCAAGCCTACGAAGAGCATCACGCCGACTGCATTGCCATGAGTGGTCTGCTGGTCAAATCCACCGCCTTCATGAAAGACAACCTCGCCACCTTCAAAGAAAAAGGGATTACCGTACCCGTGATTCTCGGCGGCGCCGCTCTGACCAAAAAGTTTGTTGAAGAAGACTGTCAGCGTGTCTACGGTGGTCGTCTGATCTACGGTCGCGATGCCTTTACCGATCTCAACTTCATGGATCAGTTGATGACGGCTAAAACCGAACACAACTGGGATAATCTCAAGGGCTTCTTAGATGCCCCCGGCTCTGAGTCAGAGAACGGCTCCAATGGCTCGGGTCTAGAGGCAACGAATGGTCATGTCCCTGAAGCGATGACCACAGAACCTGAGGTCCAGCCTCGACCTGCGCCGCCCGTCCGCACCGAACGCTCTGAACACCTCGACCCCATTACCACCTGCCCTCAGCCACCCTTCTGGGGCACTAAAGTCATCACCGAGATTGATTGGCAAACTGTCTATCCCTACATCGACCGTCAAGCCCTCATTGCCGGTCAGTGGCAGGTGCGCAAACCCCGCGATCAATCCCCCGAAGCGTACGCTGCCTTCATTGCCGAAAAAATCGAACCGATCCTTGCGCACTGGCAACAGCGCCTGATTGATGAGCCTAGTATCACCAACCCCGCCGTGGTTTATGGCTATTTCCCCTGCCAATCGAGCGGTAATCAGATCATTCTCTACAACCCTGATTTATACGAGCACGCGGGTGTCCTCATCGAAATTCACCGCTTTACCTTCCCGCGCCAACCGGCCAAAAAGCACCTGTGCATTGCTGACTTTTATGCCTCAGTTGAATCAGGTCTTGTGGATGTCTTTCCGATGCAGGCCGTTACCGTTGGTCAAGCTGCCACAACCTTCGCCCAGCAGCTCTTTGCCAGCGATCAATACACCGACTACCTCTACTTCTATGGCCTGTCAGTATCCCTGGCTGAGGCGCTCGCAGAGTGGATTCATGCCCGCATTCGTCAAGAGACTGGCTTTGTCGATGACCTCGATATCCGCAAGATCTTGCACCAAAAATATCAGGGCTCTCGCTATAGCTTTGGCTATCCTGCCTGCCCCACCATTGCTGATCAAGCTGATTTGTTGCGCCTACTCGACTGCGATCGTGTGGGTCTGATCATGGATGAGTCCGAACAACTCGATCCCGAGCAATCGACAACGGCCTTGGTAGCGCTCAACTCGCAGGCTAAGTACTTCAACATCGAGTAGGTAACTAGGATCAAGGCACTTATCGAGTCGGTACGATGGGACGCCGCCGCACGGGGTGTTCTTCGGGGCGCTACTGTAGGACGCGGGCAATTTCCCGCAAGTAAATATGGCTGAAGGCTTCACGGGGTTGCATCGTGTAGCGCTCCACCATGCCTTGCGACTGTACCGAAACCTGTTGCCCCTCGCAGATAATCACGGTTCCACCGGGCAGCACCTGCTGTGCTAACAACCGCTCGCGATCGGTCGGATTATCCAAAATAACTAAATCGCTCCCCTCATAAAACATGCCATAGCGTTCGAGGGTACGGTGACTATACTCCGCAATCAAAACATCAAGCTTAGGATTGCGCAGCAAATTCAAGATGTTCTGGTTATAGCTGGGGTGCATAAACTTCTCCACCCGATTAATAAACAGGCCATCCCAACACACACCGCCCACCATCCAGCCCGGATGCCGAAACAACACTGTATCAATCAAGGCTTGCAGTGAGGCAACATCCACATAGTTGACCGTCACGATGGGAATACGCGCGTCTTTGGGTGTGGCAAAAAAGGTCTGTAAAATCTGGCTCGGTACATCCACGCTCTCACCAATAGCGGGTTTGAGGTGCATATAAATACCGGGCGCGGCGTTGATTTCGATAATGCCAAAGCTACCTTGTCGCCAGGACTGACTAATATCGGCCGCAATGACATCAATACCGAGGCAGGTCAAGCGGAAATGCTGGGCAATATCCTGCGCCAACATAATCGTGTCGGGGTGTACCCGCTGTGTGGCATCAATACTGACGCCCCCCGAGGATAGATTTGCCACCTTACGGACATAGACCCTCTCCCCCGGACGGGGTACACTCGCCACCGATAGACCTTGTTCAGCCAAACACATCGCCAGAGACCCATCACAGGGAATCTTGCCCAGGGGTGAAGTTGGCGTGTCGAGGCGCTCGGGTTTGGCATTCTCTTGGGCAATCAAACTCAAAATCGTCGAAAAACCATTGCCGACAACCCAGGGTGGCTGCCGTTCGACCGCTGCGACAAACTTACCGGCAACACACAACAACCGAAAATCATTACCCTGGATACTCTGCTCGACGATCACATCCTGAGGGGCATCATCGGGAATCGCCTCTAACGCTTTTTCAAATGCAAATTCGACCTCCTCCTCACTCTGGATATTGGCTGTTACGCCAATACCCTTATGACCACTGACGGGCTTGATCGCTAAGGGAAAGCCAAGCTTTGCAGCTAGTTTTTGAGCATCCGTTAAGGTCTGAACAACGCCCCCCACAGGCACCGGCAGGCCCATATTATCGAGAAAGATTTTGCAGTCATCTTTGTGCGTCGTAAAGTCAGAATCGAGGTTGCTATCACTGGCAAATGAGGTCGCCACCCCCCGCACCTGGTGCTTGCCAAAGCCATACTGCATCAGGTGCTCATCCCACAAATAAAACGCTGGAATGTGCTGTTGCCTCGCTGTCTGGTAAAGGGCATACACCGTGGGGCCACCATAGGCCGAAACCCGAAAGAGCTCTTGCAACGCCCGCATTTTGCCATCGTAATCAAACATCTGGCGCTGCTGGATTGCTTCAAGCCAATCCCAGACAAAGAACAGCACCGAGCGGGTTGTCCGACTGTGCAATGTCTGCAAGGCAATCCGCTCAAAACGGCCAAAAGTATGCACCCGATACTGCCGTAGGGGCAAATCCATATCGAGGCTATTGACTAGCGCGGCGGCTTCGGCAAATACCTGCGGATAGCTCTGGCACGTGGGCAGCTCCGGCAAGCGTTGGCGCAATACATGCTCGTATTCAGCAAGGGGCAGCGGCGCAATATCGCCATTGAGGGCAAAGTCAAAGGTTAAGGCCGCTGTATCAAGATAGGGGTTGGGGCCAACGTAGTGACGCAGGTTAAAGAGGTCAAACACATCACCCTCGCGGGCGTTAATGCGAACCAGCGGGTCAATGAGCATGGCGCAACTCGACAGTCAGGGTTCAGTATGCGCAGAAATCTCCCCCCTGGCAAGACACAACATGTAGTGCCCAGAAGCAGTTAATTTAAGCTTAAACACTAAAAAAGCAAACCTTAATGTAAAGACAACCCAATATTAAAAGTTTCATTATCTATACGCTCTTGAACGCATGGTAGCTTCAGCCCATTAGATCTGCGCAATAAACAACGATGAAACCTCGCTATTTACGCTCAGTGATCAGCCTCATAGCCGTAGTGCTCTCCACTTCCCTATTACTCAAGGGATGTGGCTCTTCCAGCAGCACTGCTAGTGGCCCTTCATTTGGCTCTTTCCCTTCTGATCCACGGGTACAAATCTCAAGTATCACAGCCAACACACCACCTGCTGGCAATGCAACATTTGGCTTACAAATTCTCCATGCCAGTGATCTTGAGGCAGGTGTTGATGCCATTGAGGATGCCCCGAATTTCTCGGCGGTGCTCAATGGCTTGCGCAATGATTCCCGCTTAGATAGCAGCTATCGCCAGAACACTTTGACGCTCTCGTCGGGTGATAACTATATCCCCAGTCCTTTCTTTAACGCTGCCTCTGATCCCAGCTTGAGAGATAGCTATCGTGGTGTGGCTGGCCGCGCTGATATTTCGATGCTCAATGCCATGGGTTTTCAAGCGGCGGCTTTCGGAAATCATGAGTTTGATTTGGGGCCAAGTCGCGTGGCTGATTTAATTCGGCCTGAACCTCGCGTTGATTATCCAGGTGCTCAGTTCCCATACCTATCGGCAAACCTCGATTTTGCGAATGAGTCGGCCCTGCGTGATGATGTGACAGCCGATGGCCAAGAAGCCAGCAGTATTGTCAATAAGTTAGCAAAAACGGCAGTGATTACGGTCAATGGTGAGCGCATTGGCCTTGTGGGGGCAACGACAACCCGTTTGGGCAATATTTCTAGCCCTGGTAATACGAGTGTTTTGGGCGGTGTTGACGGCACTGACCAAGTGGATGCGCGTATCGTTCAACAATCGGTTGATCAACTGCGCAGCAGCGGCATCAATAAGATTATTCTGCTGGCGCACTTGCAGCAGCTGCGTAATGAAGTGGGTGATGTAGAGGCCGGCAATGGCCTTGCCGAACAGCTTGAGGGTGTGGACATCATCATTGCTGGTGGTTCGCACTCAGTTGTCGCCAAGGATAATGATCGGCTGCGCTCGGGTGATAGTCGTGTCGCCGGTTATCCGATTTTGCGCCAATCGCGCAGCGGTGAGCCTGTCATTGTCGTTAATACAGGCTCTAACTACAGCTATGTCGGTCGTTTGTTAGTCAACTTTGACTCAAACGGTGTCCTTGCCGGTGTTGACAATACGCTCAGCGGTGCCTACGCCACAGACGCCCAGGGGGTTTCGGCTGTAGGCGGTGTGGCAGACCCGACAGTACGCCAAATTGCCCAAGGAATTGGCGCTGTTATCGTCGCTAAAGATGGCGAAGTTTTCGGTCAGACGACGGTTTATATGAACGGTCTGCGCAGTGAAGTGCGCACAGAGGAGACCAACCTAGGTGATGCCTCAGCCGATGCCAATATTTTGGCGCTGCGCCGTGCCGAGAACCCAACCTTGCCAGTGGTTTCACTCAAAAATGGTGGCGGTATTCGTGACTCGATTGGGGCCATTGTCGGTGCCGGTGGTGAAGCCATGGATGCGGGTGAACGGATTCCACCGGTGGCGAACTCCCTATCTGGGAAGCCAGAAGGTGGCGTCTCGCAGCTTGATATTGAGAATTCACTGCGCTTTAACAACTCGCTGACGGCATTAACCCTGACCACAGAGCAACTGCGCATTGTACTGGAGCATGGTGTCGCTGGTGTCCGTGACGGGGCAACGCCGGGTAGCTTCCCCCAAGTGGGCGGTATTGCCTTTAGCTTTAATCCTAGCGGTACAGCACAGGCCTTGAATCCAGATGGCTCGGTGGCAACGCCGGGTAATCGGGTGCGGACGATTCGCTTGCTTGATGCTAGCGGTCGCCCTGGTGAAGTGCTGGTACGCGACGGTGCTGTTGTCAGTAATATCGACCTGCGGGTTGTGACGCTGAACTTCTTGGCGAATGCTGGCAGCGAAACTCCGGGTCTGGGTGGTGATAGCTATCCCTTCCCAGCCTTTGCTCGCGATCGGGTTGACCTCGATCAAGGTGAGCAGGATGCCTTTGCTGCCTTTATGCAGGATATTGGTACGTTCTCACAAGCCGATACACCGGTGGCGCAGGATGAGCGGATTCAGAACTTGAGTGCGCGTGCTGATAGCCTTGCCTAGACTCTGCGTTCAGATTAGGTAATCAGCTTATACGTCTAGGGGAGATCGGTATGGTCTCCCTTTTTTTGTGGGCTGAAAATTATTGCGATGAGTAGAACAGTGCAGTCACAGAGGAATGTTTCACGGCCTGTAGCGAGTTACTGCCACCGTTTGTGCAGATCGGTTACACTGTTTTTTGCTGCGAACAGCATCACTTTCTTGACTAGGCTGCTGAATTCTTGACTTGGCTGTTAAAGTCTCAGCTGCTGTAATTGACTTCTACCTCTTCAAAAGCTTGGCTGGTGCCCGCAAAGGGGTTATCAGGCGTCAAGAACAACAGGCAATGGCACTCTTTACGCTCCCGCATGGGTACACAAGGGCAGTTCCAATAGGTTGCTTTGACTTCGGCTTCTTTGTCTTCGTAGAAGCGGCACGGGCAGAGGGGTGAGTTGAGCTGCTCTTTGTGGGCGGCTAAACCTTCAATCACAACCGCTGTGACGGATGGATCGGAGCAAAAGTAGGTGTCGGTTTTGCGAGCGTAGGCTTCGGCAAAATGGCGCATGGCTTCAAAGGACTTTTGGGAGGCTTTTTTGTCGCCGCGCTCATTCATAGTCTGCTCTTTGCTTTCAACAGTAGCTTCACTCTAGATCAACTTTGGCGCAGGCAAAAGCCAGACACAGAACAGAAAGTCTGAGACTGGAAATGTTACGAATTGTACGGAGGCAGTAGCTGATTTAGTCTACGCGGCGGTGAAAATGGCTGCTTGGTGCTCTTAGCGTCACTCCGTAATCACAAGCTCGTAGCGGGGGCCCATACCTTGGCGCAGGTTACTGATGTAGATGTCGTAGACGCCCTGTTCGTAGAAGCCAGAGATACCTGGGTTTTGATTGGTAGCACACCAGACTTCGGCATTAGGACCAGTGATCACTAGGGCGGCGTACCCTTCGGTAACAGCGGCAACGCTGAGATAGTCAAAATTTGCGGTGAGTGTCAGACGGTGGTCGGGCAAGGTATCGATATAGCCGTTGCATTTGCCCGTGGAGGTGAGAGCGATACCCATTGCTTCTGAGGCAAGGCGGGGGCCGCCGGTGTTGCCAGTACCGATGACCTGCTGAAAGCCAGGTGACAGGGTAAAGGCGGCGTAGTCGTTGCTGGTGGCCGCAGCGGTATCTGAGTTGGGTGGTGCTGGGGTTTCAGCGTCGATGGTTGAAGCAATGCTGACGGCTAATTCATCGGTTGAGGGTGGGTTATTTACTGGGGGTGGGTTAGCCACACTGGGATTAACTGCGCTTGCTGGCGTGTCGGCTCGGTTGGCATTGCTGTTTGCTGTGATGGCCTGGGTGGTGATTGCGGCTGGCTGAGAGGCTGGTTGGAGATGGCTGTAGGTCGCGATCGCGAGCAGGGCCGCGACACTACCACCGAGACCGAACCACTGATAGAAACGCTTAGGCTGCTTTGGCGGTTTCAGGGCTGGAAAGGCATAGAGCGTCACGGGTGTTTCGATATTTTTGAGGCTACGACTGCCGATTTTGATGGCTGTTTCGTAGTACTGGGCCGGAATCGCATCGCGCACGGTCTGAGAAAAATAGACTGTACCGGGCTTGGCGGCACTTTGCACTCGTGCGGCAATATTAACGCCATCACCGCGGACATCATGATCATCGATGAGGACATCGCCGAGGTGCATACCCATGCGGTGCTGCAAAACTAGGCTGCCGGGTGGCAACTGATGGGCTTGGGTCGCGATC
>CAZAGN010000013.1:31977-35343 GCA_964484905.1 uncultured bacterium
GCGGTGCTGCAAAACTAGGCTGCCGGGTGGCAACTGATGGGCTTGGGTCGCGATCGCGAGTTGAATAGCCTGAGCACATTCGACGGCCTTAACTGCACTGCCAAAGTGCATCATCAAGGCATCACCAATTTCTTTGACTGCCCAGCCCTCGTGGTACTCACACAGCTGGCGCATTAAGGCTAAATCGCGCTGCACAGCAGCGAGGGCACGTTCTTCGTGCTGCCCCATGTGGGTGCTGCAGCCAACAACGTCAGTAAAAACAATGGTGGCCAGGGCACGGCGACCGCTAATAGTCGAAGGTTCTGGCACAGACCCTCATGCAGCAACTGTGCCTCTAAAATAGCCTGTCCACTGTCGAGCTGCGTCACAATCTTGCAGGAGATCAGCAACAGGCTATGGGTGGGTAGTTCTGGGCGACTACTCCAGTTCAGTGATTACTAGTTCGTAGCGCGGGCCGATATCACGGCTCATATTGCCCACATAGACCTCGTAGGTGCCTTGGTCATAGAAGCCGGAAATTGAGGGATTCTCACCGGTAAAGCACCAGGTTTCCGCATTCGGGCCAAAGATCACAAGTGATGCTTCACCTTCAGTCATAGCCGCAATGCTGAGGTATTCAAAATCAGCCGTTAGCTCTAACTCGTGATCGGGCAAGGTATCGATGTAGCCGCTGCACTCGCCTGTTTCGGTGGTACTCGTACCCGTTGCTTCGGAGGCTAAGCGCGGGCCGCCCGTGTTACCTGTGCCGATAGTGGGATCGGGCGTAAAGCCAGGTGAGAGCTCGAAACTAGCATAGTCTTGAGCGATCGCGACGGGGGTGGCTGCAAGTAGTGCGAGGCCAAGGGCGGCGGGGGCAAAGCGTTGTTGAAACATGGGGTACGTCCTCCTGTCGGTATCGACCGTAGCGTAGCGCGTTCACAGAACAGCGAAACTCTGCGGCAGAACTCTTAACGAACTGTTTCTAGCACGGTCACTAGGGGCAGGGCATCGAGTCTGATCACACAGGGCTAGGTTCTGCGCCCGCATGCACAACACAGCTTAAGAACCACTGACAGGGAGGGAGCGTGTTCGCCAATAAAAAGTGTCTAAAAAAGCGCCCTAGATAGAGCGCTGATCAGCCGTAGAGAAACGTGTCGTCTTAGCAGTCGTAGTAGAGGCCGAACTCGTAGGGGTGAGGACGCAGACGCATCGGGTTCACCTCGTTATCAATTTTGTAGCCGATCCAGTTCTCCAGGAAGTCCTCGGTAAAGACACCACCAACAGTCAGGAACTCGCGATCCTTCTCCAAGCACTCGAGGGCTTCGAGGAGCGAACCGGGGGTTGACGGAATCTTCGCCAACTCTTCGGGGGAGAGGTCGTAGATATCGACATCGAGGGGTTCACCCGGATCGATCTGGTTCTTGATACCGTCGATACCGGCACAGAGCATCGCCGCAAAGGCCAAGTAGGGGTTGGCAGTGGGGTCGGGGCAACGGAACTCCAGACGTTTAGCCTTCGGGCTATCGCCAGCCAAGGGAATACGCACGGAAGCTGAACGGTTGCCTTGGGAGTAAGCCAGGTTCACAGGTGCTTCAAAGCCCGGTACCAGGCGCTTGTAGGAGTTAGTACTGGGGTTGGTCAGGGCCAACAGAGCCGGCGCGTGCTTGAGGATACCGCCAATGTACCAGAGGGCCATTTGGCTCAGGCCCGCGTACATGTCACCGGCAAAGAGAGGCTGGCCTTCGTTCCAGATCGACTGGTGGGTGTGCATCCCCGAACCGTTGTCATTGAAGAGGGGCTTGGGCATAAAGGTCACGGTTTTGCCGTACTTCTTACCGACGTTCTTGATGCAATATTTGTAGGTCATCAGGTAGTCGGCAGCACTCACCAAGTCGGCGAAACGGAAGCCCAGTTCGTTTTGGCCGCCGGTTGCTACTTCGTGGTGATGCTTTTCAATCGGGACACCACAGGCCGCCATGGTCAGCAGCATTTCGGTGCGCATGTCTTGCATGGTGTCGGTGGGGGCAACGGGGAAGTAGCCCTCTTTGTAGCGGGGTTTGTAACCGAGGTTGCCACCCACTTCTTCGCGACCGGAATTCCAACGACCTTCAATCGAGTCTACAAAATAGTAGCTGCTGTTTTGGGTTTGGTCGAAGCGAACATCATCAAAGACAAAGAACTCGGCTTCGGGGCCAAAGTAGGCGGTGTCACCGAGGCCAGAGGCAGCTAGATAATCAACAGCTTTTTGGGCAATCACCCGGGGGCAGCGGTCGTAGGGCTGACCTGTGCGTGGCTCTTTGATGCTGCAAATAAGGCTCAGGGTCGGCTCGGCCATGAAGGGATCGATCCAGGCCGTGTTTGGATCCGGCACCATCATCATGTCGGATTCGTTAATCGCTTTCCAGCCGCGAATACTGGAGCCATCAAAGGGCACCCCAGCGGTGAAGCTATCTTCGTCGATTTGGTTGTAGTACACCGTCAAGTGCTGCCAGATGCCGGGCATGTCGATAAACTTGAGGTCAATCATTTGAATGCCCTGGTCTTTGATCATAGACAGGACTTCTTGAGCAGTCGCTGGCATGCCTTTCTCCGTTGAATCACAAGGTTTATTTGTTATGCCCTGAACATAACTCTCCACATCGTAGAGAGGCGATCGCGAGGCTTTTGTATTGGCTGCTACAAAATCTCAGGACGGTCGGCACTACGGAACAAGCATGGTGGACCGCAGGAATTATTGTGTAAATTTCTTTGAATTTTGTCGAACTTTGACACCTATTTTGGCTTTAGGCTGATAGCAAGGATTATGTATTGTGTCGCACTGTGTTGCAGCGCTACACGGTGGCGGCGGGGTGGTGATGGGTGCCTTAGCTCAGATCACGTTCAGTCCAGCGACAACCATTGTGCCGACCTATGGCTGCTTTAACCGCTGTGGCTATTGCAGTTTTCGCCAAGCGCCGGAGGCTCCCTGGCGCAGCCTGGCGGCAGTACGGGCTGACCTGGCAGCGGCCCAGGGTTTGACCGAGATTTTGATCCTCAGTGGTGAGGTGGCTCCCACCGATGCGCGGCGGGCGGCGTGGCTGGATCACAGTGTCGCGATCGCGACGTTGGCCCTTGAGGCGGGCTTTTTGCCCCACAGCAACATTGGCCCGCTGGCCCGCACCGAAATGCAAGCCCTCAAAGCCGTGAATGTGTCGCTGGGCCTGATGCTCGAACAACTGCGCCCCGATTTGGCGGTGCATCGCCAGGCACCCAGCAAAGAGCCGGCGCTGCGGCTGGCCCAACTGCGGCAAGCGGGCGAATTACAGATTCCGTTTACGACCGGCATGCTGATTGGCATTGGCGAAACCCGTGCTGATTGGGTCGAGACCCTGGTCGCGATCGCGAGCC
>CAZAGN010000013.1:35443-39696 GCA_964484905.1 uncultured bacterium
GGCATTGGCGAAACCCGTGCTGATTGGGTCGAGACCCTGGTCGCGATCGCGAGCCTGCACCAGACCTATGGACACATCCAAGAAGTAATCATCCAACCCTTTCGCCCGAACCGAGGTGTATCGGTGGTTAGTGATGCCGATGTGATCGCGGCAGTCACCTTGGCGCGCCAGATATTACCCGCCGCGATCACCCTGCAAGTACCACCAAACCTAACCGATAGCTGCCTACTGGCCTGTCTGGAGGCCGGAGCGCGAGATTTGGGTGGCCTTGTGCCCCACGATCACGTCAACCCCAACTATCGCCACCCCCATGACGTGGCGCAACGCCTTGAGGCGGCTGGCTACCACCTCGTGCCCCGCTTACCCGTCTACCCTCAGTACGAAAGCTGGCTCAGCCCCAAGCTTCAGACTTGCGTCCAACGTGCTAAGGCGGCGTTAGGGGCTCAACGCTTGCCCAGTCAAAGCTGGCTTGAGTGACAAGCGTGGCTGGCTGAGGATAGATGCCGCTGGCTTGCCAGGTCGCGAGCTGCGCTAGGAGCACAGTCAGGCGCTGCTGAATCGCGTTCTGGCGCTGGACCGTATGCCGAATTCGAATCGGTTGCTGTGGTGCTTCGGTAAACCAGTAGAGCATCTCAATCTGGTGCTGCGGATAAAGCGTTTGCGCCAGATAGCAATAGAGGCGCGTTTGCCAGTGGTGTTCTAGGGCAAAGGACTGCGGTACGCGGCGGTAGGTTTTCCAATCGACAATTTGAATGCTGTCGGTGGTTTCAACCCACAGATCAACCACGCCATAAAGCTGAAAAGGCGGCTGGCCGATCGCGATCGGCCATTCAGCCCGCTGCTCAGCTCCCGGCAGCAGAGGTGGCGGAAAGGTCTGAAAGGCTTGCCAATAGCGAGCCAGTTCAGAATCGTCCTTGAGTAGCGCTGCAATCGGTAAACCCAAGTACTGCTGCTGCATCAGTTGATGAAAGCGCTGCCCCCGCTCACTGGCCGCACTGCTGAGGTGTGGCACCGTAGTTTCGACAACATGGCGGCTGTAGTACTGCTCGGGCTCGCGATCGAGGGTTTCAAGCTGCCGCACACTCAACCGATTCATCACCGTCTCCTAGCCGCCGCGCAATCACCCTAGACAGGCTGCAAAACCTCAATCCCGCTGTCGGTTGCAATGATCGCGACCTGGGTCAGACCAATAAACAAGCCGTGCTCAACCACCCCCGGAATCGCCTTCAGTTGGTCAGCAATCACCGCCGGATTAGCCATCGGCGCAAACTGACAATCGAGAATATAGTGCTGCTCATCCGTAATAAACGGCGTATCACCACCACGCAACGTAGGCACACAGCCCACTGCTGCGACACGGGCCGCCGTTGCTTGCCAGCCAAAGCGCACGATCTCAACTGGCAAAGCAAACTTTGTCCCCAGCTTCGCCACCTTTTTCGAGGCATCGGCAATAATAATCAGCTTCGCCGCCGCCACTTCAACAAGCTTCTCGCGCAGCAACGCGCCACCCGCACCCTTAATTAAATTCAGTGAGCCCAGCTCAATTTCATCAGCACCGTCGATCGCGAGATCGAGCCGCGGCTGTTCTTCGAGGGTTGCCAGGGGAATCCCTAGCGAGCGCGCTTGCTCGGCGGTGCGTTCTGAGGTCGGCACACCAATAATCCGGAGCCCTTCCTTCTCCATTCGCTCGGCAATACCACTGACAGCAAAGGCTGCTGTCGAACCGGTGCCTAGGCCAACGACCATCCCGGACTCAATATATTCCACGGCCTTGAGCGCCGCCGCTTGTTTGAGATTATCCATAGCAATTCCTCCCCCACCCAGCATAAAGGCTGATGGCACACCGCGCCGTCTTGGCCCTAGCTGCCACCAAACGGCATCAGATCGCTCAAAGCCTTGCCATAAGAAAACCCCGCCAAAAGCAGCGGGGTGTCAACGTCTAACGTTGAAGATCAACTTTAGGTATCGCTACATCAAATAAGGCCGCAGGGCTTATTCAACAACGATCTTGCCGACCATGCCAGCACCACGATGGGGGGTGCAGAAGTAGCTATACTCGCCAGCGGCAGTCGCTTCAAAGGTTTTTTCGAAAACTTGACCCGGAGCAGCCAGCAGCTTCTTGTAGGAATACTTGTTGTTAAAGTCTGCATCAGCCGTGCCAAACACAACGTTGTGGGGGTAGGCCTTGTTGTTAACCCACTTCACGGTGTCGCCTTCATGGATGGTGAGGTTCGCAGGCTCGAACACCAACGCACCGTTATCAGCGCCCATTTTGACTGTGAAGGTTTCTGCCGAAGCACTGAGGTTAACACCCAAGCAGACGACCAAAGCAGCCAGTACCAACACAGCACCGCGCTTAAGCAAATTTTTGATCATAAATCCTCGCATCTAATACGCAAGCCAAAGAACCGCCCTCATTATACCAATTCTCAAGGTTTCCGTAAGATTTCAGCCTAATTGGGGCTGCACCTCAGCCAGACATACATCTCAGGCAGCCTGGGTTGAACGTGAGGCAGCCTCAAGACTTTCGGCGTCAAACTCGCCCATATCCACAAACTCGAGCCGCAGCTTCAGCCAGCGAATAAAGTTCTGATCACTCGAAATCACAGCAGCCAGGGGCTTATCGAGTTTTGTTACCCGCTCGGCCAAAGGGGCAGTTTCAAAGCAGGCCGGGGCCGTTACATAGATAAAATCAATCGCTTTTTCGCGTTCGTTGTAATTACGAACCCGTTCTTCAAGAACCTCATCAAGGGGTTCCGATTCCATAAAGGCTTGTGAGGCCACCACATAATAGAACGTCATCACAACCCACCCAATGTCCATCCCGCATTTTCGGATACCCCCGTCGCAATGGTCAATGACCGGCCTTTGGCCATCGCAACTCTGACTGGGCAAAACCTACTTAAAAACCTAATTGATCACAAGTTGAGGAGCTGCAACAAGGCAACTAGAGCATTGCCACCGGGCATAAAGGATGTAGCTTGGGGTTAGCGTTTGCAGTTGTTAGAGAATCACAGCCATGATCTCATTCTGTGACTTTGTGCCTCAAATCCTCAGGCGCGGCCCCCTTGGCGGCATCATCGAAACCGAAACGTTTACCGATGTTCATGAACGGGCCAATCAGTGGCTCGCCACCTATGCTGTTGACGTGGCTAACGTTAAAACTTTAATGTTTCAATCCCAAATGGGCGGCGATATCAACATCGGCTGGGGCACGGGGCGAGTATGACACTGGCCGGATCTATACAATGCCTGCGAATTTGGTATCGCAGCGCCCAGCCACATCAAGGTTTGCTTCTAGGGTTGGTTTCTGGGTATTAGCGTTGATTTTTTAGGCACACTATAGCTACCCACAAGCTACCCATTTGGGGCGAATAATTGCCGCACCTTGCAGAAAGTCTGTAACAATGGCAGTACCTTAAACGAGCCCCCATGTTAGATGGTGCAGAGTTAAGCTTCGAGCCCTTGGCACAAGGTATGCGCACAGCGGCCTTGTTGCCCGATTTGTTCATCGAACTCGGTCGCAAGCACCGCAAGTATCAAGAACTTTTGGGCTCGTTGGGCTTTGCCCTGCGGGCCTTCGACAACCTTGACCATATTCTTGAGCTTGTGCCCCTTGTTGCCTCCCAACTCACCGAAGCCGATGGCGCGGCGCTGGTGATGTTTGAGCCCGACGGCCAACTGAAGCTCGAACGGCTGTTTGTGCGGGAAACAGGCGATCCCATTCGCCGGACTCTGCACAGTGCCCTGCATCAACTTGCAGCTGAACACTATCGTCAGTGGCTCAGCGAAGGCTGGCAAACGACTGCCGACCTGACGCGGCTGATGGCGGCTGAAGATTGGCTTGATGGCCAACTGAGCCACCTTTTGCCAGCCACCACGCATTTATTTGGTACGCCCCTGCTGCTGCGGCAAACTGTGCGCGGCCGCTTGTATGTTTTTAGCCACCATCCCGACTACACCTGGAGTGAAAGTCGTCAGCGCAGCATTCGCGTAGTCGCCGACTATGCCGCTGTTGCCCTCGGTAACTACGAAAATACCCAGACCCTGCGCCAGCAAGAACGCCTTGCCAAAGAAGTCGCGACCGGCTCAGAACTCCAAGCCCGTCTGCAACCGACACGCTTTCCCCAGATTCCGGGTTTGAGTATTGCCGCCCGCTGTGAGACGGCCTCGGGGGTGGGGGGTGATTATTACGACTTCATCCCGATTCCTGATATGCGCCAGACGGAGGTACCGCTGGCCCACCGCTCTAT
>CAZAGN010000013.1:39796-42130 GCA_964484905.1 uncultured bacterium
GACCGCCTCGATCAGGAGGGTTTACAGGCGGCCCTCGGTCATGCGGCCCAGCGTTATCGTGAGCCCCAACTGATTCTGGAGTGTCTGTTTGAGCGGGTGAGCCTGTTTAGTAGTGGCCGCTATGTGGATGATCGGACATTGGTAGTCATTAAGGTCGAAGCCTGAGTGGACACCCAAGACAGGAGGGAAGCAAGCTCATAGCATTGCCTTGAGGCTGTCTTCTAACTGCTGGGTCAGGGTCGTGACGGCTGTGCGGCGGTTGTTCTTGTACGCCGCTTCTAGCTCTCGTACCTGAATGGGTTCGCCAATGGTGAACAGCACCCGTCGATCCCCAAAAAATAACCGTCGAGGTTCACGACCCAGCAGATAATCGACTAGGCCACTGACTAGCATCGTCATTTCGGCAAAACGCTCGACGGTGGGCTTGTCGCGCACATAATGTCCGCTGACGGCAATTAGATTCTCGACAATTTTGACGTGCCAGAGGTGGAGGCTCGCTTCGTCTGCCAGACGGTCGGCGAGGGCTTTTTGCACGGGCGTAGGGTTTTCGAGGTCGCGGTATATCCATTGCCAGGCCGCCTGTTCGAGACGATGTCGCCGCTCGGTCAGATCACCCTGGGTTTTGAGGTGTAAGGAATGTTCGGCGACCTGTAGTGCCAAATCGAGTATCTGGGGCAAGCGGTCGCTGAGGCCGCCTTCAGTGGGCACGGGCAACTGATAAAAGCCGCGATAGAACTCACTCATCTCGGTAAGCAAAGCCTCACCAATGGCCATCAGACGTGGATAGAGAGCTTCCGCCGTCGTCGGCAGCGGCGAGGCATCGAGGCCCAAGGCTTGGGCCAGACGTTGCAACTGCTTCGCGATCGCGAGCCAAGGTGCTTGCACATAACGATAGGTCAACCCCACCGGCAGAATCGCCAGGGCTTGGTCGGGACAGTCTTCAAGACCCCAAAAAGCAATCTGTGCCAGACCCGGCTCAAGGGCACTCAGGTGATCGGCCTGCCAATTCACGCCGCCCTCCGGCGCGATCGCGATCGGGAACTGCCCTGTGGCTAGCAAAGTGCGCGCCGCCTTCAGACCCGGACGATCTAGCTTGCCGCGCAAAATCGGTGTGCCCCCCACACGCGGAATCAGCCAGCGACCCCCGTCCCCTGTCCAGAGCAAAACGCCACGGTCATAGAGAAAATGGGCATGGGTTGGCCCCCGCAACGCCACACCCTGCTGTTGCGCAAGACGCGGTAGGCTTTGCCCCAACAAATAATTAATACAAGGTGGATCATCCGTTGTTGGGTGGCGATAGGCAATAATCAAGCGCTGCTTGCCTGCCTGAAAATCAGCGTAGGCTTGGACCAAATGCTCGGGCTGCTGAACCTCAGTCGCGACAATGCCCCGCAGCCAACGCAGCCACGGCGGCAGCAGAAACTGCATCAAACGCCATGCCCCTACCTCAAACTGAGCTGGGACAAAGTGGAGGCCAGGCTGCACACCCATAACAAAACCTCAAACTAGGCGAAAGCGCTAATGGTACGATACACACTGATTACGGTGAGGGGGCTTATGAAAGCACAGGTAACGCTGTTGGCAACGCTCGGACTTTTAGCAAGCGTTGGTGTCGCCGGCCCCGTTTGGGCACAGATCGAAAACCCCCAGCAATTCCGCGCCCTTGATCAGGCTAGCTTTAATCGTCGCAATGGTGACGCGCTCTTGCAAGAAGCGAATGTCGCGATCGCGAGCCAAGACTTTACGACCGCTGCCGACTTGCTCAACCAAGCCTTCGAGGCTTTTAACGAACGCTCTAACTTTCATCAGCAACTAGCCGCCGCTTTCTCAGGCATTGATAACCGTATCACCGACGAGCAACGCGAATTTGCTCGCGCCGCCGCCCAAACCCGTGATGAGGTGTCCTACGAGCTAGGCATTGTTTTCCGGGCTGCCAACCGGCCTGAAGATGCTGTCGCCAGCTTTGTCCAAGTGGTCAACAGCCAATCGCCTACCCGCGAGCTGGGTCAACGCGCCTACCAGCAACTCCTAGAGCTGGGCTTTGTCAGTACGCCTTATCCCAATTAAGATCCTGTGCTGCTCTTGATTTGTACCGCCCTCGACTGAGGTATGCCTAGCGCACGTCATCCTGCTTGTTAAACTAGGCATAAGTCCTCATTAACCTGCCAGGAAATTCTGCATGCCTGACCCCAAAGACCCAAACTATTCCTGGAAAGGAAGCCCCAACGCCGGCAAAGTGCTGCTTATTTTGGCAGTTTTCGGCGCTTTAGCCGTGATTCTGGCCGGATTCGCTGGTTAGCCCCTACCTCGCGAACGACTATAAGCCTGAGGCAG
>CAZAGN010000014.1:0-4389 GCA_964484905.1 uncultured bacterium
GCCTACAGTGGTTCTGCGTCCCAAGTTCAAGTTGTTGTTACGGCTCCGTTAGATAATACCGCTTGGAATTATCTGATTGGATGTCCTGGTATTGCACCCGCGCCAACACCGACCCCCACGCTAGCGCCAACGCCAACACCGACCCCCACGCTAGCGCCAACACCAACACCGACCCCCACGCTGGCGCCAACGCCAACACCGACCCCCACGCCAACTCCAACACCTACCTTTATTCCATTAGATTTGGTGAGTACATCACCAAGTGATGATGATGTCATCCCTGGCCCAGATCTTACTGAAATTGTATTGACATTTAACCAGCCTATTCAAGCCGGCTCGGGCACTATTACGGTTACTAAAACCCCCTTTGATCCTTTTTCAACTTCAACAACATTCAATCCACCGCTGACCAGTATCAATGATGGAGTCGCAATTTTTAGCATCCCTTCTGACACGCTTCCGCACTCCTACAGTGTTCTAATACCAGCCGGTATTATTGAAAGTTTGTCTGGAGCCCCTAATTCTGCCACATCGTTTACGTTTGAAACTGATTGAGTCAGCTTATTGGTTCCAGTGCTGTAACTCCAGTTGAGCGATCGCGATCGCGAGGGCTTGGCGGACGATGGCTTCGGGTTCGAGCATCAGACGCACGCGGATCGCATTGAGGGCTTCGCGATCGCCAATGTCAGCCAGGGCAAGGACGGCGGCCTCACGGATGCTGGGGTCGGCATCACTGAGATAGCGTGTGAGGGTTGTCAGGGCTTGGCGATTTTGGGAGCGGCCTTGTTCGTAGATCCATTGCAAGGTTAGATCGCGTGAGTCAACAACCGGGACGGGCTGAAGATCACTCAGTTGACGCTCTAGCAGGGCGGCTAGTTGGCGCAGATCGGGATCGCTGTTGCCCTGCATTTGCTGGAGAGCCAGTTGACGAGGATCCTCCATTTGCAGGAGCATTTGCATCGCAAGCTGGCGTACCGAGCGGTGAAACTCTTGGGAGAGGGTGACCTCGATCAACTCACCCACGGCTTGGGGCTGATCGCGCAGGGCACCCAATTGGCGCACCGCATTCAGCTGGGTTGACAGGTCGGGCCAGTACAGTTGCTGGCGCAACGCGGCGACGGCGTTGGGGGGCAAGCCCGTAACACTGCTGTTGTAGTAGCCAGAGATCGCGACCTGAGTTGGTCGGGGGGCAAACTGGCGGCGGACAAGACTGCCGAAGGTTAGTAGAAGCGAAATCGCCGCCAAATCGCCCAAAATGGCAACGCCAATACCGCCCACGCTTAGGGGCAGATTTTTTTTGAGACGGTTTTCGCGGCGCTGTAGATAGTCGAAGGCATGGTGCTGCCGCTGCCAGAGTTCGGGAGCGGCGTTAAGGGTTTTGACACTGAGATCCTCGGAGCTGATGGCTTCTTTGCGCAGGGCCGACAGGCTGGCGTGCCGATTTTGCAGTCGCACAAGCTTACGCATCCACCAGTACGTCAACATGGCCGAGTCTCCGGGGTCATTAGCTCCCACGATACTGATTTTTTTGGGGTGCCGACTGCGAAAACCCGAAATTTGTAACGGGGTTTTGACGCTTATCGTAATTTGTGCCGTAGCGGGAGTGCGTGATGGTCTCCGACCGGCCACAGGCCATCGCGAGCGGGAGCCTTTGTCCTTCGGCTTAGGATCAGGGCGACAAAAGCCTGCTGCGAAAGATTGCGAAGCTCGATATTTTATTGACAGCCCAAGGAGGGCTTGCTAACATCGCCTAGCTTGCGTGGGCTTGCCGTCATACAATAAAGCCTTGCGAGTTACGACGTAGCAGAGGATCGTTCACTCTTGGCAAATGTAGTTGTAATTGGTGCCCAGTGGGGCGATGAAGGCAAGGGCAAGATTACCGACCTCCTGAGCGAAAAAGCCCATGTGGTGGTGCGCTACCAGGGTGGTGTTAACGCAGGCCACACAGTCGTTGTCAATGGCCAAACGTTTAAGCTGCACCTGATTCCATCGGGTATTCTCTATCCCGCTACCCAGTGCATGATTGCCAGTGGCACGGTCATTGACCCCAAGGTGCTGCTCGGCGAAATCGCTCAACTGCATAATCTGGGCATTACGACCGATAACCTCGCGATTTCTGAGACCGCCCACATCACCATGCCCTACCACCGCCTGATTGATTTGGCGGAGGAGAAGCGCAAGGGAACCCGCAAAATTGGTACAACCGGGCGCGGTATCGGCCCTACCTACGCCGACAAATCGGATCGCACAGGTATCCGGATGCTCGATTTGATGCAGCCTGAGGCGCTGCGTGAGCGTTTGTCTTGGGCTGTACCCTACAAAAATGTTTTGCTCGAAAAGCTCTACGGTCTGCCGCCCCTCGATACCGAAGCAATTATTGCCGAGTATTTGGGGTACGCCGAGCAGCTACGCCCCTACGTGTGCGATACGGCCTTGATGCTGACCGAGGCGATTAGCGCCCGCAAAAATGTCTTGTTTGAGGGGGCCCAGGGGACGCTGCTCGATCTTGATTACGGCACCTATCCCTATGTGACCTCATCGCACCCGATTGCGGGTGGAGCCTGTATTGGGGCGGGTGTGGGGCCAACCTCGATTGACCGAGTCATTGGGGTGGCCAAGGCTTATACAACGCGGGTTGGTGAAGGGCCGTTCCCAACCGAGCTGCATGACGCCCAGGGCCAGTTTCTCTGCGAGCGCGGCGCCGAGTTTGGCACAACCACAGGTCGTCAACGGCGCTGTGGCTGGTTTGATGCCGTGATTGGTCGCTACGCGGTGCGGGTGAATGGCCTCGATTGTTTGGCCGTAACTAAGCTCGATATTCTCGATGAGCTGGCTGAGATCAAGGTCTGTGTGGCCTATGAGGTGGATGGCCAACGGGTCAACCACTTCCCGAATAGTGCGGCGGTGTTTCACAAGTGTCAGCCGATTTATGAAACGCTACCGGGTTGGCGCAAACCGACCACGGCGTGCCGAACGTTGCAAGAATTACCCGCCGAGGCTCAGAGCTATCTCCAGTTCTTGGCACAGGTGATGGAGGTTCCGATCGCGATCGTCTCCTTGGGTGCCAGCCGTGATCAGACGATCATTGTTGAAGATCCGATTCACGGCCCCAAGCGGGCCCTGCTGTACCCGAACGGTGAGCGGCCCAATGTCCTCAGCCCGGATCGTCAGCCCAAGTCTGCCTAATGACGACGTCCCGGTCCACATCGCAAAGACTTTGGCTTGATGCCCTCCAACCACCTATGTACAGTGTGGCGGTGGTGCCCGTTTTGGTTGGGACGGCGGCGGCCTGGTGGCAAATGGGGCGGATTGATGGCCTGAATTTGGCTCTGTTCCTCGTGGGCGGGGTTTTGATTGTGGTCTGGCTGAATTTTAGTAATGACGCCTTTGATGCCGCCACCGGCATTGATATCCATAACGACGAATCGCTCGTGACGCTATCGGGCAGTTTGAACTGGGTGCTACTGGTGGCCCATGTTTGCTTGGGTTTGGGTTGGCTCGCGATCGCGACCATCAGCCTCCGCCAAGCTGATCTGACCGTGTTGGCAATCGTGCTGCTCTGTTGTGGTTTGGGCTATGCCTACCAAGGCCCACCCTGGCGCTGGGGCTATTTGGGTCTCGGTGAGCCGATTTGTTTTGCTACCTTTGGCCCGCTGGCCGTCATGGCGGCTTACTATGCGCAAACCCAGCTCCGATCACCGCTGATCTGGGCGACGGCGATTCCGGTTGGGCTGACCACAGCTTTGATTTTGTTTTGCTCGCACTTTCACCAGATTAAAGACGATGCAGCGGCGGGTAAGCGTTCACCCATTGTCCGCCTGGGCACAGCCAAAGCCGCCCAACTGATTCCCTTGTGGCTGTTTGCCGCTTACGGCAGTGTCGCGATCGCGATTGTGCTCCACCTCTTGCCGCCGCTGAGTGCTCTGTATGGACTGGGGCTACCGCTGGCGGTGCGGTTGGTGCGCCTCACCCAGCGCGATCACGATCAACCCACCCGTATTCGCAAGGCCAAAATCATCGCCGCCTTGCATCACCTGCTGTGCAGTAGTGGTTTAGTGCTGGGGCTGTTGTGGCGGGGCTAGCGGCACAATGAAGAGGCTGATCGCATCGCTTTACCCATGTCAACCACTCTTGCCGTCCACTTAGACCCAACCCTAGCAGTACTGAGTCAGGCTCGCGATCGGTGGGCACAGCTACCCATACCCGAACGGGTGCAGTTACTTGATGCTTGTTTGGCAGGGGTTCAGGCGGTTGCATCTGAGTGGGTAGCGGCCTGCTGTGGGGCGAAACAAATTGAGGGTGCCCTCGCGGGTGAAGAATGGCTGGCGGGGCCAATGGCCGTTACTCGCAACCTACGCTTGTTACGCTTGGCGCTACTGGGTAAACTCA
>CAZAGN010000014.1:4489-41041 GCA_964484905.1 uncultured bacterium
ATGGCCGTTACTCGCAACCTACGCTTGTTACGCTTGGCGCTACTGGGTAAACTCAAGCCCAAATTCAAGCAGCGCCCCGATGGTCAGTGGGTCGCCCAGGTACTGCCCCTCGAACGGTTTGATCCGCTGGTGTGGGCGGGCTATAGCGCCGAAGTTTGGCTTGAGCCTGATAAACCACCAACCCAGGGCCGTATCTACCGCGAGGCGGTGCCCGGATCGCTGGCGCTGGTTTTGGGGGCGGGCAATATCAGCTCGATTGCACCGATGGATGCACTCTACAAAAGCTTTGCTGAAAATGCGGTTGTGCTCATCAAACTCAGCCCTGTCAACGACTACCTCGAGCCGATTTTTCGGCGCGCCTTTGCGCCCCTCTTAGAGGCCGGTTATTGGCAGATGGTGACGGGCGATGCGGCAGTTGGTCAGTATCTCTGTCAGCACCCCCTCATCGAGTCGATTCATGTCACCGGTTCGCACCATACCTACAACGCCATTGTTTGGGGCAATCAAGAACCCGGACAAACACCACCTCTGGCAAAGCCCGTAACTGCCGAGCTGGGTTGTGTAACGCCGGTTGTGGTCGTACCCGGCCAGTGGTCAGCCGCCGATCTCGCCTACCAGGCGCGGCAGGTCGCGAGCTTGGTGGTGCATAACGGTAGCTTTAACTGCAATGCCGCCAAGCTTCTGGTCTTGCCTGAGGCGTGGCCGCAAAAAACGGCCTTTCTCGAAGCGATTCGGGCCGAGCTGCGCCAAATCCCGCCGCGTTACCCCTACTATCCGGGTGCCCAAGCCCGCTACCAAGCCTTTCGCGATCGCTATCCCCAGGCCGAGGTGCTGAGTGAGGGAGAGATTCCTTGGACGTTGATCCCCGATGTACCGCCCCAGATGGGTGAATACGCCCTCACCACCGAGGCGTTTTGCGGGATCTTAGCCGTCACCGAATTGGCGGGTGCTACCGCCCAGGCGTTTCTTAATCAGGCGGTACCGTTTCTCAACGAGCAGGTTTGGGGCAGTCTCTCCTGCATGATTCTGATCGATCCCCAAACGCGTAAACAGGTCGATCTCGAGGTCGCGATCGCGAGCTTGCGCTACGGTGCCATTGGCATCAACCTCTGGACTGCTGTCGCCTATGGTCTCGTAACAACCACCTGGGGTGCCTTTCCGGGCCATCCCACCACCGATATCCAATCGGGCTGTGGCATCGTCCACAATGCCTGCTTATTCGACCACCCCCAAAAATCGGTCGTCACCGCTCCCTTCCGCATAAGCCCGATACCGCCTTGGTTTACAGGCCATCGCCGCCTCAATCATCTGGGCGAAAAACTCTGCCGCTTTGAAGCCCAACCAAGCCTGTTTAAGCTGCCCGGTATTATAGGGGAGGCATTACGGGCATAGGTGTTGCGTGACAACAACAATCATCGGTAAAGGCCGCATTGGTACTGCGCTCGCGGCCATGGGTGAGGCGGTAATGGTCGGTCGAAACGAGCCGATCGCGACTGTCGAAGGGCCGATCTATGTCTGCACCCGCAATGATGATCTCGATGCCGTTGTGGCCGCGACCTTACCGCAGCGGCGCCCCGATCTCATCTTTCTCCAAAACGGGATGCTGCGTACCTGGCTTGAGCACCACAATCTTCAAGACAATACCCAAGCCCTAATTTACTTTGCCGTCCAGAGCAAGGGCGATACCCCAGTCGATGGTGGCGGGAGTGTCGTCTGGGGGCGCTGGGCTGAGGCACTCTGTCAGCGTTTACACAGCGCCCAGATCGATTGCCGCGTCGTTGACCGCCTCAGCTTCAATCAACAGATGCTCGAAAAACTGCTCTGGAACTGTATTTTTGGCCTACTCTCTCAGTACTATCAACTCAGCGTCGGTGAGGTTGTCCGCCAGCATCCAGCCGCTGTTGAGATCCTTGTCCAAGAACTCGCACCCCTTGCCGAAGCCCAGCTTAACCTCAGCCTCAAGCCCGGCGTCAGCCAGCGCCTCTGCGACTATGCCCTTGCCGTTGCTGACTATCGCGGTGCGGTCAAAGAATTAGCGTGGCGTAATGGCTGGTTTCTCAAGCTTGCGATCACGCCGCGCCACCGTCAGTATCTAGAAGCTGTGGGGATCACTATCGGCTGAAGCAATGTCACCATCAGCCAGGTCTTTAACCGAGTGCAGTTGCTGCTGCACAAGTTGTACCTGCTGTTGCATCAAAGCTTCACAGCGGCGCAACAGATCGTCGCGATCGCGAAAGTCGCTACACCGACCGACCTCAATGCCGTGATGAAACAAAATCAGTGTCGGCAGGGCTGCCACCGCAAACCGCCGCGCCAACTGCCATTGATCATCAACATTTAGCCGCACCACCGTGAAATTACCCGCCCACTCTTCCGTTAAGCGATGTAACAGTGGCTCAACCATGCGACACAAACCACACCAAGGTGCACTGAAATCAACCAAAACCCAGGCGTTCTGGGTCAAGATATCGTCTTTGAAAGCATCGGGTTGAATCTGCAAGGTGCTATCCCCAAACTCTTAAAACATTCTTTTGAAGTCATGGTATCAGGTGATCCCCGCCCCCGAAAGTTCGGTGGGGATCACTTTCACAGACAGTATTCAAGGTCGCAGAACCAGACTAAAGCCTTCGGTAGCCCCTGATGCCCAAAAGTCAAACCTAAAGAAAAGCTTAAATCTACCCAGATGCTCAACTAGCGCCGTGACACTGCTGGATGGCCTTCAATATACCAACGCCAGGGGATATCAACACCCTGACTTAGACCAATACGTGTTGTTTGCACAATTGAAATAGGTGCCAGTGACGGCTGGCCCGGCTCCAGCCACAAGCCTGATTCTGGCACTAGGGCGATTCCATTCAAGCTGCGGTCAATCTCCATGACTTGGCACAACAGGCTGGGGCCAGCGGCAACGCGATGGGGCTTCTTAGGACTGGGATAATCGCCCTCGATCGCGAGGGCCCGGATTAATACCGCACAAGCGATCCCCGCTGCCGCTGTCACCACGTTAAAACAAAAGTAACGACCGTAAATGAAATAAACGTAGGCATACCCTGGCGGGCCAAACATCACCGCGTTACGCTCCGTCTGCCGTCGATAGGCATGGCAAGCTGGATCGCCGGGTTCGTAAGCTTCTGTCTCGACAATCTGCCCCCGCAATTGCCGTCCGTCAGGCCAGCGCCGTACTAGATAGGCTCCCAACAACGCTGGGGCAACCACCGAAGCAGGCCGATCCAACCAAGCTGCCGTGATCAACGGTTGCGCATCACTCACCACAGACCACCCCGCACCCTATCCCTTCTATGCAATCTTGGCTATGAAATCTTGGCCAAGAGTGGCAACCTGCCCCACCAACAGTGCCACACAGCGTGTCCGCTCAACTCACTCGTAATCAGTCTGACAATAAAAGAATGCAGAAGCAATTTAAATACTTAAGGATTTGATCGCGTCAGAGCAACAGCGCGTTCGTGGCACCCATTCGAGCCAGCCCTATCAAACCCATCGACTCTGATTCGGTGGCAGTTATCTACTGAATTTAAGTAATTGACTGCAAACCAGCCATGACAGTCTCGTGACTTGCCACTCAAACACTCAGCACCTTAGATGTAAGCTTCTTCAAACAGCATTTCAAACTCAATTATTATTGAGCAAAATAAATGCTGTTTAGAATCATGAACAAATATGTCGTTATTTGAGCATTTGGCTTAATTTTCAACAGGAGAGATGTACTTTTGCGGCATTCGTTCATAAGTTGATGCATCAAATCTACGTAGGTTTACGGATGTCAAGGTGGTTTTGCTATGAAGTCACCCGTGTTTCTTAAAGATTGATTAACAGGATCGCCATAACTGTCTTTCCGTTCAACAATGGGCTTGTTAGCGATGTAGTCACCACAGACACCACTATATTTACTAGCTGACCTTTCAGTAACTGACTCCACAATTCGTCTGAAATCTCAACTGTCACTTAATTCCACTGCTACACAATTATTTCGAGGGATATCCTGTGTCAAAGCGTATTCTCTGCTGCGTTTCTGAATGGGGCTACTGGGGCGAGGAACTCATCGGCCCCTACGATGTGCTTACTCAAGCGGGCTACACCATTGACTTCATGACGCCCAAGGGTCGTAAGCCGCCAGCACTGCCACCTAGCATGGATGAGAGCTACATCGACCCACCCCTAGACAAAAACGTTACCGACGCCCATTTCGCAAAGCGTACCCGCGAAGTCCACGAATCCGACCTCTTGGCAAGCCCGATCAACCTCTCCGAGTGGTTTCCGGCCCTGCCCTACTTCAACTCAGCCAACTTTGGCCATGCCCTTGAGGTCTATCACACCAAACGGGCCGAGTGCTGGCAAGAGCTTGAGAAATACGATGCGCTGTTGCTGCCCGGTGGTTCGGGGCCCATGGTCGATATGGTCAACAACGAACGCCTGCACGATGTGATTCTGGGCTTTATTGCCCAAGGCAAGCTTGTAGCCGCCGAATGCTACTGCGTTACCTGTCTTGCTTTTGCCCGCGACTGGACTGACCGCAAGAGCATCATCTGGGGCAAGCACGTTACTGGCCATGCCCGCGAGTACGACTACAAAGACGGTACAGGCTTCGCCCAAATGTACGGCTATGACGATCAGCCCATGAACACGTCTGCCAACTTTGGCCCGCCTTTCTACCCACTGGAATACATCCTGCGTGATGCTGTGGGCCCAGACGGTCAGTATCACGGTGGTGTCGGTCATACCCTCTCGACCATCCTCGACTACCCCTTCCTTACAGGTCGCTCAACCCAAGACTCAACCCTCGTCGGTGAGTTGATGGTGCAAGTGCTAGAGCAGGGCTTGCGGCGCTACGGCTGGTAGTACAAGCTTCGAGCACACCAGCAAGCAGTGAACGATTACGGAGCCAGCATGCCAGCAGACACGACCAAAACCGGGCGCTATGCCATTCTTGAGCAATTCATTGCCGATGGCATTCACTATATCTTTGGCAATCCAGGCACAGTCGAGCAAGGGTTTCTCGATGCCCTCGCCGATTACCCCGAATTGCAGTACGTCCTTACTTTGCAAGAGACGATTGCCGTAATGATGGGTGATGGCTATGCCCGCGCCACCCAGAAGCCCACCGTTGTCCAAATCCACAGCACCCCCGGTCTGGGTAATGCGATCGGCGCCCTTTACCAAGCCAAACGCGGCCATGCGCCGCTGGTGGTTATTGGGGGCGATTCGGGCATCAAGTACCAGGCCATGGATGCCCAGATGGCGGGTGATTTGGTAGCGATGGCTGAGCCGGTTACCAAATGGGCGGCGATGGTTCAAGAGCCGTCTTCATTGCTGCGCATGCTACGGCGAGCAATCAAAATCGCGGCAACCCCGCCCATGGGGCCAGTTTATCTCTGCCTGCCGCAGGATATTCTCGATTTTCCGGTCGTCGAGCCTGTCATCCCGACCTTTATCCCCGATACCCGTACAACCCCTACCGATGCAGCCATTGCGGCAGCGGCCGCGATGTTAGCAACAGCCCAAACCCCGATTATCTATGTCGGCGATGGTGTGGCCTACTCCCAAGCCCAGGCCGAACTGACTCAGGTGGCGGAATTGCTGGGGGCGGAGGTTTGGGATGCCGATGCCGGTGAAGTAAACATGAGTTGGGCACATCCGCTCTACCAGGGCGGTACGGGCCATATGTTTGGCTACAAAAGTCGCCCGATTCTGGAAAAAGGTGATGTCAACCTCGTTGTTGGCACCTACATCGTGCCCGAGGTGTTTCCCGAACTCACGAATGTCTTTGCCGCTGATGCCAAGGTGATTCATATCGATCTCAACGCCTACGAGATTGCCAAAAATCATCCGGTTGATCTGGGCATGGTCAGCGATCCGAAGCTGACCCTCGCCAAATTGGCTGCAACTCTTGAAACTGTGATGACCGCCGCACAAAAAGCAGCAGCAACTGCTCGTTATGCAACATTGAAAGCAGCTAAAGAAGCGCAGGCAGCAGCAGCCAAAACAGCCGATCAAGCCGTTCGTGATGATGTGCCGCTCCATTTTTCCCGCTTCATGGAAGAGTTGACTCCTTTTCTGGATGACAACGTCGTCATCTTCGATGAAGGGCTGACCAGCTCACCGGCAATTGCTCGCTATCATCCGCCGACAAGTACCGGCAGTTACTTTCTAACGCGCGGTGGCTCTCTGGGTGTGGGGATTCCCGGTGCCATTGGTCTCAAGTTTGCTAATCCTGACAAACCCGTCTGGGGCTTCGCAGGCGATGGCGGTTCGATGTACACCATTCAGGCTCTCTGGACGGCGGCCCGTCATGGCATCAACGCTAAGTTTGTCGTCTGTAATAACCGCTCTTACCGCCTTTTGCAGCTTAATATTCAGGCCTACTGGCAAGAGCAGAGTATTCCTGCTCATGATTTTCCCCTCAGTTTTGACCTCTCAAAGCCGGATATTCAGTTTGCTGAGTTGGCGAAGGGTATGGGTGTTGCCGCCGTTAGGGTTGAGACACCCGAACAGATTCGACCTGCCATTGAACAGGCCCTGGCCCACGCTGGCCCGTTTTTGATTGATGTGGTGCTAGAGGGCAATGTGCATCCCGAGATGATTGGTGTGCGCTGCGGTCAGTAACAACAGACTAATAGCGACTGGTTCACGCCCATGTGTAATTGACTTTAAATCTAAGGAGAAATAATGGCTGCTTTTGACGAAGCGAATATCAGCAAATTTGTGGCTGCCTGGTACTATGCGCTCGATATTCACGCGCCTGCGGCTGACTGCGAAGCCTTTCTTGATGAGTCAAGCCTTGAGCTTATTTTCCCGGAAAAGACGATGCGCAGCTTTGCTGAGTTTGAGGCTTGGCTTGATGGTATCTACAGCACATTTTTTGATGAATTACATAATGTCGTGAGTGTTGCGATCACAAGTCAGAGCGAAACCAGTGCTGATCTCGATGTTGTTGTTGCTTGGCAAGCTTCTTGGTTTACACCACCGGCTGCGAAGTCCAAGCGCACCTCGATGAATGCTTACCAGCGTTGGACTATTGTCGCCTCTGACAAAAATGCCCATGGCCTCGCTATTTCTAAGTATGCCGTAGACCGCTTTGACTATGCGCCTGGCTTTGCCCAGCTGTAATGATTAAGGAGAACAGACTATGTTAGGGCTGTTTAATACGCTGCTGAATTCAAAGCAATACTGGGGTGAAGTTGCTGATGTCATCGCCCGTGATGTCGCTGCGCGCAATCCGCTCAATTCGCCCCAAGCTAAGCTCGCGATCGCGACACGGTATTACGAAGAAATTCTTAATGCCGCCGACCTGAGTGTCATTGATGAATTGATGGCCGAGGACTTCCTGTTTACGATCCCAACGCACCCTGAGCCCTATCGTGGCCCTCAAGGCTTTAAAGATTTGGTAACGATGCTCCACGGTGCCTTTCCTGATGTGCATCTGGCGGTGCAGCATCTCTTGGTAGAGGGTGATACGGTTGTCGGTCATTGGTTGGGCAGTGGTACCCATACAGGTGGCCCCTTGCACACCGTAGCGGGTGATATTCCGGCCAGTGGCAAAGGCTTTGTTATTGATGGTATGAGCTGGCTCAAGATTGTTGATGGCAAAATCGTTGAATCACTAGCGAATGAAGATACCCTAAGTTTACTGACACAGATTGGTGTCATTCCGGCCCCACCCGAGGCGGCACCTTTAAGTAGTCAGGCCCTGGCACTGAAGCTATTTGAAACCGCAATGAACGGTAAGGATTTGGCAATTCTCGATCACATTATTGCCCCTGAATTGACACTGCACACCTCCTTGCTGCCCGAGCCAGTTCGGGGTGTAGCGGGCCTGCGTCAGTATTTTGAGCTGTGGCAGGCTGCTTTTCCTGATCGGCAGTACACCGTTACCCACCACATGGGTGATAAGGCGATGGCTGGCGTCCGATGGCTAATGCAAGCCACTCATCAAGGTGACTTTTTGGGAAACTCAGCTACTGGAAAAACCGTCAACTTACAAGGGATCTATCTTTGCCGCTGCTTGAGCGGTCAAATTGCTGAGATTTGGGTTAACGAAAACGATCTTGGCCTTATTGAGCAAATTCGCAGTGCTTAGGTTGCCTTTTTCTTCTTGGGAGAGTTTTATGTTTATGTCTCGTCGTCTTTTTGCTGTTGTGGCCGGTGCCGCTCTGGCGGTATCACCCGTTATGCTGTCTTGGGCTGATCAGCAGGAATTGACCGCTGAGGAACAAATCGCCCTGGCTGAAGCCAATAATCAAGTGGCACTTGATATGTTTGAGCCTGCTTGGAATGAAGGTGATTTGACCGTTGTCGATGCGCTGATTGCCCCCGATGCCCTTGATCACTCCCCCTTGGCAACCGAGGAAGGCTCAGAAGGCTTCAAGCGCATTATTGGTGCCTTTCGAGCCGCGATGCCGGATACACGCATGAGCGTTGAGGATGAAATCTTTGCGGGTGATCGCGTCGTCCACCGTTGGCGGGTTGAAGGTACCCATACAGATGCCCCGTTGTTTGGGGTAGAGCCCAGTGGCGAACCGATTGTCCTGACCGGGATTACCATTGTCCGTATTGAAGATGGCATTATTCAAGAACGCTGGACACAACTGGATCAACTGGGCTTGCAGCAACAGTTGGGCTTGATCCCAACCCCCGGCCAAAACTAAGCCCCTTGGCTAACTGAACCTTAACTGACTGCAACTTGAGCCACGACTTGGGGGAATTACCGATGCGTCATCAGTATCTAGCTGTCTGCCTCAGCGTTCTGGGCTTGGTCGTAGGCACGCCGATCAAGGCAGAGGAATCTCCCCAAGCCTTACCTGCCTTTGCCAGTGATTTGGGTGATGTCGAAAGCGTGGCCACTCAGTTGGCGTCACCTGATGTGCCAAGCGAATCAGGATCACAGCTCAATTTCGGGCCCGCTGAAGCCTTGCCCCAGTTTTTGGTGCAAGCGGCAGCAGAGGAAA
The DNA here is from genome assembly GCA_964484905.1 of uncultured bacterium. Lineage (GTDB taxonomy): Bacteria > Cyanobacteriota > Cyanobacteriia > Thermostichales > PCC-7336 > CAZAGN01. The sequence goes on from CAZAGN010000014.1 coordinate 13,453, forward strand.
CCTCGCCACCACCCAGATTGCCGTCCTTGGGATACAACTTGCCTGTGCTCCGGGCCTTCAAAAAGCCGCGTGCCGCCTATCCCCTTGACTCTGGTGTCAACATTGCCGGTATCCAGCCGCGGGATCTCTCCGGCTCCCTGTGGACACGGGATTATCTGCTCGGGGATTGGGGTGGTGCTCGCTCCCGGTTGTATGAGGGGGGGATTGATGTCACGCTAGCCCACTTCGTAGAAGTGTTTGGTGTGGTCAGTGGTGGCTTAGAGCAGTCGTCTGCCTACAGCGGTGCCACAACGATTTCGTTCGATCTCTATACCGACCGTATGGGCTGGTGGGATGGCGGCACAATTCACTTCACCAATGGCTGGTTTGAAGGCCCCAGTGTCGCGCGTAATTTTGTAGGCGCCTTCAATTCGGTTTATTTTGCCGACCCGCCGCTCAATGGCTTCACGGTCTTCGAGCTTTGGTATGGCCAGAAATGGACACCCACCGGTGGTGGTACTGCCGAGTTCCGCTTTGGCAAAATTTACCCGTTTGTACGCATTGGTGCTTCGCAAACAGCGGGCTTCTTTAGTAATGCCTCCTTTAACTACCCCCACTTTCTGGGGACAATCCCTGGGTTTGGTGGGTCTTTTGTGGGTGCTGCCACTGCCTATCCCCAAGCGCCTTTTGGTGTCCAGGTGCTCTACTCACCCAACCGCACCTGGGATTTTGCCTTAAGCCTTATGGATGGATTTAATGATCCTTCCGGTGGGGTGTTCAATCGCTATGGCACGGCGATTGACCTGGATGATCGCGAAGGGATGGAAGGCATTGTTGAGGTGGTCTATAAGCCCAACCAAGAGGCCGGGGCGACCGACTTGCCTGGTTTTTACCGCCTCGGGTTTCAGTTCCATACGGGTCTGTTTGACGTACCGGCAACCGATCCCCTGGAATCACGCCAGGGCAATCATGCCTTCTTCTTTATCGCCGAGCAGATGATTTTCCGCGAATCACCGGATCCAAGCGACCGCACTCAGGGGATGAATGCCTTTTTCAAGCTCTACCATGTGCCGAAATCGGACATTAACACGATTACCTGGAATTTTGCCGGTGGCTTGGCCTATGCGGGTTTAATTCCCGGTCGCGATCGCGATGTTGTGGGTTTGGGGGTTACACATACTGTCTTTAGTGACGGCGCCCGTCGTTTCGATCAGGCTGTTTTGGGTGTGGAGCCCCGCACGGCCGAGACGGTGATCGAAGTGTTTTATTCGGCTGAACTCGCGCCTTGGTGGCAACTGACAGGCAGCCTGCAACACATTGTCCGGCCGAGTGGTGATCCGACTATTCCTAACGCCACGGTCTTGGGTGTTAGCAGTCGTTTTGGGTTTTAGCATGGTTGCCGTATCCACACACAGATACACCCGGCTTGTCCGAGGTATGGGGCGAGTCGGACTACGACCAGCCCGGTTCCTGAGCGCCCTAACAGTCGCCCGAAGGTCGCGTTGGTCTGATCGCTCAAGTCATGTCAAGGGACTCAGACTGCTCCTCAATGGCTTGTTGTCTGTGGGTACGATCAGTGTGGGCTTGGGGTCTCAATGTCGTGCTGCCGCCGCCGCACACCGTGTGGCTGATCTCGGAAATTCGGTGTTTACCGCCGACGATTTAGCGGCAACTCGCCCAACACGATTTCACTTCGCGCCTGCGCTCAGGCTCGAGCCTGAACCGTTTGTTATCTCTCAGTTGCCGACATCACCACCCCTGGCCTTTGCCCCCTCCCTTTCCCTCAATATCTGGGCGCTCCGCTCTCTGCGTAAGCCAGTGACTAACCGCCGGGTTGATACGGGTGTAGGTGCGGGCTTGCGCCCCCGAGGGACGACGTTCTGGACGCGCGATTTCTTGGGCGGTGATTGGCATGGACGCCGCACCGAACTGTATGACGTGCACGGCGTTGATGTGTATGCGTTCTACAGCGGCGATACCTATGGTGTGGTGAGTGGTGGCCTTGAACAAGCCAGTGCCCACAGCAGTCTAGTCTTGCTGGGGTTTGATCTGTATACCAGCCGTTTGGGCTGGTGGGATAACGGCCAAATTCATGTGACTTCGGCCTTTATTGATGCGGTGAGTGTGGGGCGTAACTATGCCGGTGCTCTAAACTCGACGTTTTTTGGCGATCCGGTGCGCAATGGCTGGCGGATGTTTGAAGTTTGGTATGGCCATCGCTGGGATGCGGGTCGCTGGGAGCTGCGGCTAGGCACCATTTTTCCCTTTGTCCGCCTGGGCACAAATATGCCCTCGGCACTGTTTACCAATGCCGCCTTCGACTACCCCGCATTTCTGGGCACAACGCAAGATTTTGGTTTGAGTGCTTCCTTTGCCGCAGCTCCCTTTGGGATTCAACTGGCCTATACCCCCAGTCCTGAATGGGTTTTCATTGGCCAACTAAGCGATGGCTTTCAAGATCCGACAGGGGGTATTGAGAACTATCAAAATGTCAGTGTTGGCCTGAGTGCGGATGAGGGTGTTGAGGGTATTTTTGAAGTTGCCTATCGCCTCAATCAACGTCCCGACTCCACGGGTTTGCCGGGTAACTATAAACTAGGCTTTCAGGTTCATACAGGCTTGTTTAACCACAACAGCCTTGCCGTGGGTGGGCTACCGCGAGCGCTACCGGGCACGATTCCCCTGAGCGAGCGAGGCAATCTGGCCGTTTACGCGGGCTTAGATCAGATGCTGACGCGGGAGGCAGACACGGGGCCGGGGCGGGATCAAGGGCTGACGGGCTTTTTGAAGGTGATGGGCACACCCCGCCAAGCCGTCAACACGATTAGGTTTAACCTGGCGGCAGGGCTGGTTTATGAGGGTTTATTGCCCGGTCGGGATCACGACATTGCCGGTATCGGCGTGAGCTACACCCGTTTTAGTGAGGGTGTGGCCCAGTTTGATCGCGATCAAATCGCCTTGGGCCTGAGCGATCAAGCGCCTCGCGATCGCGAGACGGTCATGGAACTCATTTATGCCGCTGAGCTTGCACCTTGGTGGGTTTTGATTGGCAGTGTACAGCACATTGTTCAGCCGGGCGGCCGCAGCAGTACCGCCAACGCGACTGTGCTCGGTCTTAGTAATCGCATTTCGTTTTAGGGGGCAGGCAGCATGATTTTGGTCAGTGGCGCAACAGGAACCAACGGCAGGGCGATTGTCGAGCGCTTGCTGGCTCTGGGAGCGCCGGTGCGGGTCTTGGTGCGCTCACCTGACAAAGCCGCTAGCTTTCCGGGGGCTGAGATTGCCGTTGGTGACTTGGCTGATCCGGCCTCCTTAATCCCTGCTTTAACGGGTATTGAACGAGCCTTGATGTTGCCCCCCCTGCTACCCACGATGGTGGAGCTGCAAGCCAACTTTATCGAGGCGGCCAAAACTGCCGGTGTTCAGCACATCGTCAAGTTTTCGGCTTTGGGCGCTGATCCGGCCTCACCCATGGCTTTGGGCCGCTGGCACGGCGAAGCCGAAGCCCTCCTTGAAGCGTCGGGCCTAGGCTACACGCACCTCCAGCCCAACGGCTTTATGCAAAACTTCATCGGCTTTGCCGGCTCCATCCTGAGCGACGGTGTCTTCTATCAACCCGGTGGCACCGCCGCCGTCAGCCATGTGGATGTCCGTGATATTGCCGATGTGGCCGTCAAATGCCTCACAGAAGCGGGTCATGCGGGCAAAACCTACGTGATTACGGGGCCTGAAGCGCTCACGGGCGATCAGGTGGCGGCTAGCCTCACCGACGGGCTGGGGCGGGCCGTTCGTTATGTCGATGTCTCTGCCGCTGGCTTCCGCGACACGCTGCTCAGCTATGGTCAACCCGCCTGGTTAGTGGATGCTCTCAACGAGCTGTTCGCTTTCTATCGTGAGGGCCTGGGGGCCGTGGTAACGGATACAGTCGCCCAGGTGGCGGGCCATCCCGCTATTCCCTTTGGCCAATTTGTTCACGACTATCAAACCCGCTTTCAGTCAGGAGGTGCCGCATGAATGAATTTGAGTACGTTATTGTGGGCGGTGGTGCGGCAGGCTGTGTGCTCGCCAACCGACTGAGTGCCGCCGGTAAATCGGTCTGCCTGCTAGAAGCCGGCAAAAGCGATCATAACCGCGACCACACCAAAGACATTCACTCCCTGGGTGGCTTTACTAAAGAGTGGTTCTCAGAAGATGATTGGGCTCTAGCGACCACGCCCCAGACGGCGCTTGGTGGCCGTTCGATTGTCATTAACCAGGGCAAGGTACTCGGTGGCAGCTCGTCTATCAACGCGATGATGCATGTGCGTGGCAACCCGCGTAACTTTGATCATTGGAACTACCTCGGCAACGAGGGCTGGAGTTATGCCGACCTCCTGCCCTACTTCAAAAAGCTCGAAAACTTTGAAGGCGGCGACTCGGAATATCACAGTAGCCAAGGCCCCATGCATGTGTGCTACTGCCCCGAAGACCACGCCCGTTCTGAACCTTTTCTCAAGGCAGCCGTTGAGATTGGCTACGATGGTCCTCACTGGGATTACAACGGTGCCCGCCAAGAGCATGGCGCGGGCTACCTTCAGTTCAATATGACGCCCCATAACCGTCGCCACAGTGCCGCAGCGGCCTATCTTGACCCCATTCGCGATCGCGACAATCTCACTGTCAAAACCCAAGCCAGTGTCACACACATCGTGATCGAACAGGGGCGTGCGGTCGGTGCCACTTACCAGCACCAAGGTCAAACCCATACCGTGCGTGCCAGCCAAGAGGTTCTGCTCACCGCCGGGGCCTTGCAATCGCCCAAGCTTTTGCTGCTATCGGGGATCGGCGCTGCTGCCGATCTTAAAACCCTGGGCCTTCCTGTGGTGGCCGATCTACCCGGTGTGGGCCAGAACCTTCAAGATCATCTCCAACTTCCCGTCATCTACCGCACCAAGGAGACGGTACCGACACCGAATATCCTTACTGGCAATGTCATCTTTATTCGCACTCGCGAGGGTTTGGCGGCGGCCCCCCCCGATCTCCAACTGAACTTCACGCCGGCGGCCCCCGGCCCTTTATTGCCGGTTCTACCCGACTTTGGCGGCCCCGTCTGCATCTTTTTGCCAATTCTGGTGCAGCCCCAAAGCATCGGCAGGGTCAGCCTCGCCAGCACTGATCCCTTTGCCCCCCCCCAAATCGACCCCCACTACCTCGAACAAGACACGGATGTCAGTGTCTTTGTCAAAGCGCTCGAGATCATCCGCGCGATCGCGAGCAGTGCGGCCTTCAAAGATTTTGGCGATTTCGAGCTCGCCCCAGGCGAAGCCGATCTGGAGAGCTACATTCGCGGTAATGTCTCAACGCTCTGGCACCCCGCCGGTACCGCCAAAATGGGGCGCGATGCCTTGGCTGTCGTTGATCCGCACCTGCGGGTTTATGGCGTTGAGGGCTTGAGAGTCGCTGATGCCTCGGTCATGCCCGCTGTCACCAGTGGCAATACCCATGTGCCCGTACTCGCGATTGCCGAAAAAGCAGCCGATTTGATCCTACAGTCCTAACTACCCGGAGACCCACCATGGCCAAAACTCACATGCACCACGTGCCCCAGACTGCCCTCGGCAAAATGTACCGTGAGCATATCAAACTCATCTTGGCTAAAGATATTGATGGCCTACTCAATCAATATGCCGAAGATGCCATTCTGATCAGCAGTTTTATGAAAAAGCCCCTTTACTTCCACGGTCATACCGAACTGAAAGAGCACTTTCAAGGTATTCTTGCCATCGAAGATCTAGATACCGAAATTGCCTTCTGGGCCGAGACCGAAAACCCAACTACGCTGATGATTGTTGAAGCGATCTCCATGACCGTTGGTAGTGAAAAAGCCACCATGAGATTTGCTGACAGTTGGGTCTTGGAGGCTGGCAAAATAAAAATTCACTTTGCCGGCATGACGCAATATCCCGATGGCACAGTAGCCTAGAGGCAGAGGCCCGTTTGGGGCTAGCCTGCTCTGGTCTAACCGTTCACTCACCCTATTTATGCTCAGGAGTACTTTATGTCTATTGTTGATGCCGCTATGCAGTTCTACACAGTTTATAACGAACAAAAGCTTGACCTTCTCGATGACATTTTAACCGATGCCTATGTTGGCCATGTCAATGCCCATGATATCGTTGGTGCCGCTGCCGCTAAAGGCTTTATTGGTGGCTTCCTAAACGGTATTCCCGATGCCAACTATGCCGTTGAAGACACCTATACCGAAGGTAATAAAGTGATCACGCGTTGGGTCTGTACCGGAACGAATACGGGCGAATTCTTTGGTAACCCACCCACGGGTAATGCTGTCAACGTGAACGGGATCACGATCTTTGAGATCGTAGACAACAAGATTAACCAACTCTGGAATGTCTGGGATCAATACACATTTGTTGAACAACTCAAAGGCAAAGCTTAATCATGGATAGTGCTGGCATTGTCCAAACCCTTTATGGTGCCTTTGGCCAAGGTGATCTGGCCACGTTTGTGAGTTATCTCCTACCGGAAACGGTATGGCAGTCTCGCTACTCCGCCGATGTACCCTTAGCCGGTGAATTTAAAGGGCCAGAGGGGGTGCTGGCCTTCTTTACGGCTGTTGATACCCATCTCAGTGTCCAAGCCTTCGCGATCGAGCAAATCGTTGCCCAAGGCACAACTGTGGTTGTCTTTGGTGCTGAAGAGGTCACCGTCAAGGCGAATCAACAAGCCTATCGCAACACCTGGATCCACCGCTGGCAACTCACCGAAGCCGGTAAGGTTAGCCGCGTCACCAGCTTTAACGACACCGCCACTGTCCAAGCCGCCTTTGCGAGGAAACCCGCACCATGAAACTCAAAGACAAAAAAATTGGCATCTTAATCGAGAGCGATTTCTACGAACACGAAATTTGGTACTACCACTACCGCTTTCCCGAAGAAGGCGCCCAGCTGCACTTCTTGACCCGCCTCTGGGGGCAACCCTCAATCACTTTCAAAGGCCATGAATATCATGCGCCCTTCGAGTGCCACGCAAGTTTTGAAACCATTGATGATGCAGAATTGGCCACCTATGCTGCGATCATCGTGCCCTCGGCGATGGTCTCAGATCGGCTGCGCTACAGCGAAGACCCGACCCAGCTTGCCCCGGCAACTCAATTTCTCAAGCGGGCCTTTGCCAACCCAAACGTGCTGAAAGGGATTATTTGTCACGGTATGTGGCTAGTTTCACCCGCACCCGAACTGGTCAAAGGGCGACGCGTCACCTGCCATAACAACCTTTATGGCGATGTGGTTAACATGGGCGCACTTTACACCAACGAAGATGTTGTTGTTGATGGCGATCTCGTGACGGGCCGCAGCGGTGGCCATGCTCACCTCTTTGCCAAAAAGATCATCGAAATCTTGAGTGAGGCATAAGTCGGATGTTGCAGATTTTTTCTCAGGTTGCGATCACCTGCCAAGACCCCAACGTTACCGAGCAGTTTTACTGCGACTACTTTAATTTCAAGCGTGCTCGCGTCGCTAAACTGCCTGATGGTAATCAGATCGTCTTTATTAAGATGGCCGATAGTGGCTTTTACCTCGAACTTTTCAAAGCCGATGCCGACAGCCCCATCCCACCGGCCGCCAATGATGGCTACACCTTTCCGAGTGTCCGCCATCTAGCGTTCAAGGTTGATGATGTTGATGCCAAGCTGGCAGAGATTGGTGATGCCGCCCCAATCACCCTCGGCCCGCTGAACTTCGATGACTACATCCCTGGCTGGCGGACGGTCTGGATTGCCGATCCCGATGGCCGGATTATCGAGCTAAGCCAGGGGTTTACAGACGAAGAGAATCCGCCGCCTCGCGATCGCTAGGGCCGCGCTGTTGACTGTTGTTTGGAGACTCTCATGACCTTGACCACAACTCAGCCATTTATAACGACGAAGGGCGTCCCGCATCCCCTTGGGGCCACAGTAATGACACTGGGAGGGGTCAAGGGTGTTAACTTTTCCATTTTCTCCGAACATGCCACAGCCGTTACGCTCTTGATCTTTGATGATCACGACGACCCTGAGCCGTTACAAACCCTTGAATTTGACCCGACCGTCAACAAAACGTTTCATTTTTGGCACCTATTTGTCGAGGGTTTACAGCCAGGTATGCACTATGGCTATCGGGTTGATGGCCCCAATGAACCCTGGAATGGCCATCGCTTTGACCGTAGCAAGATTCTGGTTGACCCCTACGCTAAGGGCAATAATAAGTCTCTCTGGCGTCGGGGGGATGCGTGTGTACCCGGCAAAGATAATCTAACAACTTCAGTTCGTAGTGTCGTTATTGATATCGAAGACTATGACTGGGAGGGTGATCGCCCCCTCAATCGGCTCATGAGCGACACGATTGTCTACGAGATGCACGTGGGTGGCTTCACCAAATCACCCACCTCAGGCGTCAAGTACCCCGGTACTTTCCGGGGCATGATCGAAAAAATTCCTTACCTCCAAGCGCTGGGAATTACCGCTGTCGAGCTGCTGCCCATTTTTGAGTTTGACGATACCGAAGTCTTGCGCACTGTCGATGATAAACCCCTCGTAAACTACTGGGGCTACAGCACAATGAGTTACTTTGCGCCTCACCCTGGCTTCTGTTGTGAGCCCGAAGCGGGCGAGCACGTTAGCGAGTTTCGCGACCTCGTGAAGGCGCTGCATAAAGCAGGCATTGAAGTGCTCTTAGATGTTGTCTTTAACCACACCGACGAGGGCAATCATCAAGGGCCAATGTTCTCGTTTAAGGGCATCGACAACCGCATCTATTACTATCTGGTACCAGACGCCAAGGAGTTCTACTATGATTACACCGGTTGCGGTAACACTTTTAACTGCAATCACCCCGTACCCGAGAAGTTTATTCTCGATTGCTTGCGCTACTGGGTGCAGGAGATGCACGTCGATGGTTTCCGCTTTGATGAAGGTTCAGTACTAGCGCGGGGCGAGGATGGTGCGCCCCTCGAGCATCCGCCGGTGATTTGGGCGATTGAGCTGGACGACATTTTGGCGGATAGCAAGGTGATTGCCGAGGCTTGGGATGCTGCCGGCCTGTACCAAATTGGTTATTTTCCCGGCTATCGCTGGGCTGAATGGAACGGGAAGTATCGTGATGCCATGCGTCGCTTTGTTAAAGGGGATCCGGGCATCCTCGGCGAGGTTGCCAGTCGCCTCGCCGGCAGTGCTGACTTGTATCAATGGCGAGGGCATTTACCGGTAAATAGCGTAAACTTTGTCGTGGCTCACGATGGCTTCACTCTCTATGACATGGTGGCCTACAACGAAAAGCACAACGAGGCGAACGGCGAGGGTAACAACGACGGCATCAGCGAAAACCTGAGCTGGAATTGTGGCACTGAGGGTGAAACCGAAGATCAATGGATTAACGATTTGCGCCAACGCCAAGTTAAAAACTTTGCGGCGATTCTCCTGATCTCTCAAGGCGTGCCCATGATGGTGATGGGGGATGAGGTCTGTCGCACCCAATTTGGCAACAATAATGCTTATTGTCAAGACAATGACATCAGCTGGTTTAACTGGGAGGATGTCGAAAAGCATAAAGACATGTTCCGCTTCTGGCAGCTCATGATTAAGCGGCGTAAGCACTATAGATCTGTCCATCGCCCACGTTATTTTGTTGGCAAGGTCAATGAACGTGGCCTGGCAGATTTAAGTTGGCATGGCACCCAGCTTGATAGTCCTGGCTGGAATGATCCAAACGCACGCTGTTTGGCTCTGACCGTTGGTGACTTTGAGGGTGAATCAGATGTGCATGTGATGTTCAACATGCACTACGATGCCCTCGAGTTTGTGATTCCCCCGTGCCCTGGGCGGCGCTGGTACCGCTCAGTCGATACGGCTCTGCCCTCACCAGCAGACATTTCTGACTTGGGGGATGAAGTGTTGATTGAAGGAGACAGCTATCTCGTAACAGCACGAAGTGTAGTGGTCCTGATTTCTAGGTAACTAGGTTTTAGGTAACGCGTGTTGAACACGTGTGTGGTAACGACTTGGTTTTGGTTAAACGAGAACTCTACTGGAGACAATGATGACGACTCGAATTGAATTTCCCTTTTCCGATTTAGTTGCGGGTTATGTAACCCACTTTAAGCCTGAGAACGATAGCTTTGGCCTCAAAACCTCTGATGGACGTGAGTTTCTGGTCAAGCTGACACCGACAGCCTATGGCGAATTGGTGCGTAACCTGGGCGAAGCCTATCACGATGCGACCGGGGCACTCCGAGAGATGCTGACACCGGGGCGCTACCTGGATGTCTATGGTGTTTTCTATCCCGATGGGCTTGAGGGCACGTACAACTTTGAAGCCAAGCATATTGTTTTCTTTGGCCGGAACCCGGATGCTTTTCGCTTTGAAGAGCAGGACTGGTGGGTACAGCAAATTAAGGAGTTGGCAAAGTTCTATCTTGAGGCTGAGTTTGAAGTTGAAGAGGGTGGCACGATTGATTACAGTCGCTACCGCACGAGCCTGACCCTGACTGGGGCCAAACAGAAAGCTGGCCGCCAAGAAACCGATACGATCGCGAGATTGGTCTACGGTTTTGCCTCGGCTTATTTACTCACGGGAGATCCGTTGTGCTTAGAAGCGGCAACCAAGGGGACTGACTATCTGCGGGAGCACCTGCGCTTCCAAGATAAGAGTGAAGGTATTTGCTATTGGTATCACGCTGTAGATATTAAGGATGATGGCACGGAGCAAAAAATCTTTGCCTCTGAATTTGGCGACGATTACGACGCCATTCCGTGTTACGAACAAATTTATGCTTTGGCGGGGCCGACCCAGACCTATCGGATTACGGGTGATCCGAAGATCATGACGGATATCAAGGCAACGATTAATCTCTTTAATCGCTACTTTAAGGACAACAGCGAAAAGGGTGGTTTCTACTCCCACGTTGATCCGATTACCCTCAGTGCCCATTCGGAATCTTTGGGCCGAAATAAGGCGCGGAAAAACTGGAACTCGGTCGGTGACCACGCACCAGCCTATTTGATTAATCTTTATCTGGCCACAGGTAAGCAAGAATATGCTGATTTCTTGGAATATACCTTTGATACGATTGCGGCCCACTTCCCAGATTATGATAACAGTCCCTTTGTGCAGGAAAAGTTCTTGGATGACTGGTCGAAGGATCAAACCTGGGGTTGGCAGCAAAATCGGGCCGTTGTCGGGCACAACCTCAAGATTGCCTGGAACTTGACGCGGATGTACAGTCTGAAGCCAAAGCCAGAATATAAGGAATTTGCTAAGAAAATTGGCGATATTATTCCGGGTGCTGGCTGTGATAATCAGCGGGGCGGCTGGTATGACGTCGTTGAACGGGTGGTTGCACCGGGTGAGAAGTTCCACCGTTTTGTCTGGCATGATCGCAAGGCTTGGTGGCAACAAGAGCAGGGCATTTTGGCCTACTATATTATGGCAGGGGTCTATGCTGATCAGGCCGATTATCTACGCTTTGCCCGTGAAGGGACAGCCTTCTATAATGCGTGGTTTTTGGATGTGGAATCGGGCGGCGTTTACTTTAATGTGCTTGCCAATGGTTTGCCCTATGCTTTGGGGACTGAGCGCGGCAAAGGTAGCCACTCGATGGCGGGTTATCACTCCTTTGAGTTGTGTTATCTGGCGGCAATCTATTCCAATTTCTTGATTAATAACGAGCCTATGGATTTCTTCTTTGCCCCGTTGCCCGGTGGTTTTGAAGATAATATTCTGCGTGTAGCACCCGATCTGCTGCCGCCTGGCAGCATCAAGCTCGATGATGTCTGGATCAACGGTCAAGCCTACTCCAACTTTGATGCTGATGCCTTGACGGTAACGCTGCCGGACACCGACGAGCAGGTGTTCGTGCGGGTACGGATTGTGCCGGCTGGTGTAACCTTCAGCGCCGATCTTCTGACGGTTGCTGATGGCGTCGCCAATATTGAGCTGGAAGGCGTCCTTGAGGGCAGTACCCTGAAATACCTCAAGGAAGAAATTGAGAAGGCGCACGCGATCTCGGGTTTAAATCTTGATCTGGCGAGGCTGGAAGGGATTACCTCGGAAGCCCTGCGCTACTTGATTTTCTTTAAGCAGAAAGCTGGCGCTAACTTTGGCATTACGATCGCGAACGCGACGGGCTCGGTCAAAGACGCGATTGAGTGCAGTGAGCTGAATGAGGAAGTGACGCTGGTATAAGCAACACTTTGGTGTGAGGCCAGGGGTTAACCTTGGCCTTTTTTTGTGTTTGGATGCGGCGGGGTGAAACGGGTGGATTTATTACGGGCGGCGCTTGAACAGCACAAGGCAGGCGAGCTGGCGGCAGCACGAAAGCTCTATGAGCAATTGTTGGTGCAGGAGCCGAATCATCCCGAGGGGTTGAACTTCTTGGGGGTGTTGCTGGCCCAGAGTAATGAGCCACGGCTAGCGATTACTTATCTGGCGCGGGCGGTGCAGTTACGGCCCCAGGATTATCGCGCCCTTAATAACCTGGGCAATGCCTACCGCGCCGCTGGCGATGTCAGCCAGGCGATCGCGACCTATCAACAGGCGCTCGTGATTCAGCCGCAGGCGCCGGAAACCCTCCTGAACTTGGGCATTGCCCATACCGAGTTGGGTGAGCTGGATCTCGCGATCGCGAACCTTGAGCACGCCCTTAGCCTCAATCCGCGTAATGTGCGGCTGCTCTTGGCTTTGGGGGATCTGTGGCAGCTGCAAAAGCGCTGGCTGGATGCGATTCACTGCTACATTCAGGCGCTGCGGCTTGCGCCCCATGCCGCCGATTTACTCTTGCCTTTGGGTATGGCTTTCTTTCGGTTGGGTAATTTGCCCGATGCTGCCAAAGCCTTTACCGAGGTGCTACGCCTTGAACCCGCCCAAGCAACGGCTTTAACAAACCTTGGGGCTGTCTTGGTTGAGATGGGTGAGCTGGAGCGGGCAACTGCCGCTTATCGGGGGGTTGTCCAGCTTGTTGAAGAGCAGTCTGACACGAACCCCAGTGCCTACTGCAACCTGGGTTTGGTGCTGCGGCAACAGACGCAGTATGACGAAGCCGCCGCCCAGTTTAGCCGCGCCCTCCAAGCTGATCCTGCCTGTCTGCCTGCCTTTTTGGGGCTGGGTGAGGTGTATCGCGCCCAAGGGCAGTACGCTGTCGCGATCGCGACCTATCAGCAAGCCCTTGCCGCCTACCCGGAGCAGCCTGAGATCTGGGTGCAACAGGGCATTACCCACCTCGCGGCGGCTGATCCGGCGGCGGCCATACCCGTGCTCCAGCACGCCCTCAGCCTCGCACCTCGCCATACCCGTGCCCTGGCAACCCTCGCCCAAGCCTATGCCAACCAACCCGATGTTCTGGCAACACTTTTGCCCACCGAGCACATTCAGACCTATGACAGCGGCACAGAGCTAGATCTCGAGGCTCTAGCAGGCTATGTGGGCCAACACCCGACGCTCTTGACCAACCGCCCCGGCAAACCCTTGCATCAGGGTGCTCAGACCTACGAACTGCTGCAAGCCGAAGCACCTGTGGTTACAGCCCTGAAGTCCTATCTCACAGCGTGCCTAAACGACTACTGGGCGCACTATCCGCAGCTTGCCCCCGGCGGCGACTGGGAATTAAGCGGTTGGGGCGTTGTTCTCAGCAGTGAAGGCTATCAAGATGCGCACATTCATCCCGAAAGCATCTGTAGTGGTGTTCTTTACTGCGCCGTACCGCCTGAAATTACAAGTGCCACCGATGAAGCGGGTTGCCTCCGCTTTAGCCTGCCGCCAGCCCTAGTCCGACCCACTCCCGGTAAGCTCGTTATTTTCCCGTCTAGCTACTGGCACGGCACGGTACCGTTTAGGGCAGAGACCCCACGCATCTGCATCTCCTTCAACGTCATCAGCGTAGAGTAAGGGAAGCGGTACTGTTCTTCCTCGCATGATTTCTGCACCGATCCCGGCAAATGAGGCTGAGCGTCAGGCGGCACTGTTACGCTACGACATTCTCGATACCGACTTTGAAGCTGCCTACGATGATTTAGTCGAACTGGCGGCGCATCTTTGCGGTACGCCCATTGCCCTAGTTACGTTGCTCGATCGGGATCGGCAGTGGTTCAAGGCTAGTCTTGGCCTTACAGGCACCCGGGAAACCGCACGCGATATGTCCTTCTGCGGTCATGCAATCCACAGTAGTGAACTGATGATTGTGCCAGATGCACGGATTGATCAGCGCTTTCACGACAATCCTCTTGTTGCTGGCGAGCCACACATTCGCTTCTATGCCGGCGCACCCTTAGTGACCCCCGATGGTCACGCTCTCGGTACCCTGTGCGTTATTGACAGTGAGCCCCATGATCTGAGTCGCGAACAACGCTATTTTTTGAACATCCTGGCCCGCCAAGTCATGGCTAATATGCAACTGCGACTGAACTTTAAGCAGTTACAGACCTATGCCCAAGAACTGCACTACGCCAACGCCAGCAAAGACAAGCTCTTTTCGATCATCTCCCACGATCTGAAATCGCCCTTCAATGGCATTATCGGCCTCTCAGATATTCTGGCAACTGAGGCCGAAAGCCTTGATCGCGAAACCATCCAAGACTTTGCCCAAGACATTAACCGCTCAGCCGAGACCGCTTTTGCCCTCTTGGATAACCTCTTGCAGTGGTCACGCCTTGAGCAAGGACACCTGAGTGTGCAACCACGTTTGCTGAGCTTAACGAGCGTTGTCGCCGCCTGTCATAATCTTTTGGCCAGTGTCGCCCGTGAAAAGGACATTCAATTACACATTGCTGTGACGCCCAGCCTGGTCGTTTGGGCCGACCCGACGATGACCCAATCGATTGTGCATAACCTGCTCAGCAACGCCATCAAATTTACACCCAGGGGCGGCCAAGTCAGCCTCAAAGCTTACCCCAGTGATCCTTCCCACGCTGATTCCGATTGCCCAATGATCATCACTGTCAGCGATACCGGCGTGGGTATGAGTGCCGAGCAGCTTAGCTGTTTGTTCAAGATTGATCGCTGCCACAGCACCCAAGGCACCGCAGGTGAGGCCGGAACCGGTTTGGGGTTAGTGCTTTGCGATCAATTTGCGCAACGCAATCAAGGCCATTTAAGCGTCGTCTCGACCCCAGGCCAAGGCACTACGTTTACCCTGACCTTACCAGCCAGCCCGCCCGCTACTCCGGTGGGTGTACCCGCCGAATGGGCAAGTTAGCCACTAAGGCTGCCGCACCCGCTTCGCCAGTAATTTCAAATTCCAGCGCCTCCGTATCAAGCTCAACATATTTCGAGACCACCGCAATGATCTCCTGGCGCATCATATCGAGGGTTGAGGGCGTGAGGGCCGCCCGGTCATAGGCCAAGATCAGCTTCAGGCGCTGCTTTGCGTCTTGACGGCTCGATCGCGATCGCGAATTAAAAATCTGCTCCAGCAATTCCAAAATCATCACGTGCGCCCTCAAAAAATTGGCGTTTTCAATAACTGCTTCAAACGCCCAAAAAAGCCTTCCGAGTTAGCTTGCCAGTCTAGCCAGGGCACCTCTTCGCCGAGTAAGCGCCGCGCCGCATGAATAATCGCTGTTGCCGCCAAACTGGGCGATTCAGCCAACACCATCGGCTCTCCTTTGTTGGTTGAGATGATCACCTGAGGCTCATCCACCACCACCGCCAGCAACGGAATTGAGAGCAATTCAACAACATCATCTACCGACATCATATTCTCTGCGGCCACCATCTCGGGCCGGACTCGATTCACAATCAAACGAATCTCTTTAATGTCTGCGGCCTCCAAAATGCCAATCACCCGATCCGCATCCCGTACCGCCGAAATATCCGGCGTTGTTACAACAATCGCTTCTTCGACCGCCGCAATCGCATTGCGAAAACCCTGCTCAATCCCTGCCGGACAATCAACAATCACAAAGTCATACTCTTGGGCCAACTCACGCATCAACTGCCCCATCTGATCCGCCGTAACTGCCGTCTTATCACGGGCTTGGGCGGCAGGCAGCAAGACTAAATTAGCCGAGCGGCGATCTTTGACGAGGGCTTGCCCGAGGCGACAGGCACCAGCGATCACATCCACGGCGGTATAAACGACGCGATTTTCCAGCCCCAAGAGCAAATCAAGGTTACGTAAACCGAAATCTGCATCCATGAGGGCGACTTTTTGGCCAGCCTGGGCCAAGGCCATACCCAAATTGGCGGTCACTGTGGTTTTACCCACCCCCCCTTTGCCCGATGTTGTGACAACAATGCGCCCCATGATCCCTACCCTGCGGTTGCACTAGCGATCTAAGCCCATAATCAAAGAGGCGGCAATCTCCTCTGGCGCTCGCTATGAGTCGTTCCTGAGAGTATGCCACAATAACAAATCGCTCAGCATTTCTCTCTACCCATGCGCCACACCATTACCGCCCTTGTGCAAGATCAACCGGGTGTGCTTAGCCGGATCGCCGGTCTTTTTTCGCGGCGAGGCTTCAATATCGACAGCCTGACCGTGGGCGCAACCGAGCAGCCGGGGATCTCCCGCATCATTATGGTGATTCCAGGCACTGAAGACGATATCGAGCAAATTATCAAGCAACTCTACAAGCTGATCGAAGTGCTTAAAGTTCAAGACATCACCCATACGCCCTGTGTGCAGCGCGAGCTGATGCTGATCAAGGTCAATTCCAACGCCCAAACCCGCTCTGAGATTATGGATGTCGCTCAAATGTTCCGAGCGCGCATTGTCGATGTGGCCGAAGAATCGCTGACCCTCGAAGTCACCGGCGATCCGGGTAAGATGGTCGCCCTAATCAAAATGGTATCCAGTTTTGGTATCCGTGAAATGGCGCGCACTGGCATGGTGGCTCTGATCCGCGAGTCGGGTGTCAACACTGAGTTTCTGCGTCTTCAGCCCGTGACGGCCCCCTAGACAAGCCAACATACAGTAAGTAGCTCTCAACCACACCAGCGAATCAATCCACCCCATCGCCTCAACTTTTTTGGCTAGTCGGTACAAGCCAGAACGATGTGCTTGGGAACGCTGTGCAATAGAGATATAGCCACCGCCTCAGCTCTCAGAGGTCAATTGAGTATGTTCTCATGGCTCTCAAAACATACAGATCACCTTTGTCCGTACCTCATTAGACTGGAAAACGCTATATCGCCCGTGCCGCTCAAGTGTCAGAACCCTGGCTACAAGACGATGTAAACAAGAAATACACGGGTGTCTCGCGTCAAGTGCAGGTATCGCCCAAAAAAAGGGACGCTTGACAATTCAATGTGATGAGCTGTGGTCGTTCGTTGGGCGTAAACGTCATCAGCAGTGAGTGTGGCTCGCCCTTGATGTGGATACGCGTGAAATCGTTGGTGTTCATGCAGGTGCCCGAGATGAGTCAGCGGCACGTCAGCTCTGGGGGTCTTTGCCACCTGTCTAGCGTCAGTATGCGGTGGCCTACACCAACTTTTGGGCAGCCTATGGCAGCATTCTGCCTGCTAAGCGACATCAAGCAGTTGGTAAGGGAACGGGCAAGACTAACTGTGTTGAACGCTTCAACAACACCCTAAGACAACGGGTTGCTCGTTTAGCACGCGAGGCTTTGTCTTTCTCAAAATCCCTTGATAATCACATTGGTGCTATCTGGTTCTTCATCCATCACTGCAATTCTTCATTGCTTTCCTAGCTCTACCTTTTGAGTGAATTCATTACTGCCTTTACAGGAGCTGACTAATCCAACTGATGCACACCATAGCCATCGCCACGGCAACCTGCACCAACCAGCGCTTAATACCTCGTGCTTGCCTCTGTGTTCCCCGCAGCCATATCTGAATACTGCTTTGATTAACGGCTGCTGCTAGTCGTAATCGCGACTCAGCCAGTTCTGCCTCTAAGCGCTCAATATCGCGACTGGCCTTGGTACGGGCGGCCTGACGATCATCCTCAAGCCATTCAAATTCACTGAGGCGGTTTTGTAATTGCACTCGTTCAGATTGAGCCTGATTAAATTGAGTGTGTAGCTGTTGTACAGTGACCTCTAGGTGTTGTTTTGTCGCTGTAAGAGTTGTGAGATTGCCCTGTAGGCTCTCGATTAGGGTGTTCTGTGAGCTTGTACTCTGAAGCCGTTGCAGGGCCTGTTCTGTCGAGCTGAGTTGATCCTGCAGCCGCACCAAAGTTGCCTGTAAACTGCTATTTTCGCTCTGAAGTCGATTGAGCTGATCTGTAAAAGATGTATTGCTATGTAGCTCTAGTTGGCGAAGCTGCTGCTGAAGTTTATGTAACGCCAGCTCAGCGGTGTGCTTATCGGCTCGTGCTGCCTGAGTTTGCTGGTGTAAGGTTGTGATTTCTTGTGCGCTTTGATCAAGTCTGGCTTGAAGCGTGCTGATCGTGTGACTGAGTGCTTGCTCGCGATCGCGAAGTTGTTGCTCTAATTGCTTACGCTCCGCCTGAAGTTGTATCTGTTGAGCTTGCGTAACTTCTAGTTCCCGCCGCAAATCATGCGTATGTTGTGTGGCTCTCTGGTGAGTAGCTTCAAGTTGTGCTCTAAGAGCATGTTCTAAAGTACGCGCTTGAGTTCGCTGAGTCTCACTATCTGAGTAGCTTTGTTCTAGTACTTGCTGTAGCTCAGCCGCCCTAGTTTCCAATGCAGCTATTTCAGCTTCTTTGGTTAAAATATGCAACTCTAATCCTTGAAGATTGTGATATGCCGCCTCCCTCTGCTCGCGCTCGCTACGCAGCTCATCTTCCAAGCTTTGCTTGGCTTGAACTAAGATTGTATACTCAGCAATCACCTTATCCAGTTGGCTTTGTAGTGCCTGAATGTTGTTTTGGAAAGTATCTTTTAGCGGTATTTGTTCCGCTAACAACTCCAGTCCAGCAAGCTCGGCATCTTGAATACATTGCGCTTCAAAAGCTTCAATGCGCTGCATGGCTTCTTGATAAGCGCAGTCAATCTTTTCGAGTAGGTTAGTACTTAGATTCTCGAAGCTTAGGGATGTCCGAAGATCGGCAAGAAGTTTATCTACCGTTGATTCGACCGCACCGAGTGTTTCTTGCTGCAGCAGTTTATCGAGCTGGGGCTGAAAAATATCCTTGATTGTAACTTTAACTACGCTCCGGTCAAAAGTAGCATTGTTGCCATGGTAGGCAAGGGTGATTCGATATTGCTCACCATCGGGGTGTTTGAATTGATGATGAGAGCTTTCTGTACGGTCTTCATACCAGCCATTTTGTTGAGCTAAGCGTGTTAGTGCCCTTGCATCTAAGGTTACACCTCGGTTAGTAATCTCCCAACAAACACATTGGATTCTCCCCTTCAGTTCCTCTAAATCCATATGGTACCTGCAAGCTGCTCCTATTTTAGGCAGTGCCAATCAAAAGCGAGTATCTAGCCAGGTTACATTTTACAAACAATAAAAAACCTCCCCGAAGGGAGGTGAAGTGTTATCAGTTAGAGCCAATCATAGTTAAGGCTTACGCCTTTTCCTTCAGTTTCTTGTCTTTTTCAATGGCTTCTTCGATGTTGCCAACCAGGTAGAAGGCTTGCTCCGACATATCATCAAGCTCACCCGAGAGGATGCGCTTGAAGCCGGAGATCGTTTCTTCGAGGGTGACGTACTTACCAGGCGAGCCCGTAAAGATTTCAGCCACAAAGAAGGGCTGTGAGAGGAATTTCTCGATCTTACGCGCACGGGCAACGGTAATCTTGTCATCTTCTGACAGTTCATCCAGACCGAGAATGGCAATGATATCTTGCAATTCTTTGTAGCGCTGCAGTGTCACCTGGACAGCCCGAGCAGTGTCGTAGTGGTCATCGCCAATGATGTCGGCTTGAAGCATTGTCGAGGATGAACCAAGGGGATCGACGGCCGGGTAGATACCCTTGGAGGCCAAGCTCCGTGACAGCACTGTCGTGGAGTCGAGGTGGGCAAAGGTAATCGCAGGGGCGGGGTCAGTCAAGTCATCTGCTGGTACGTAGACGGCTTGGACTGAGGTGATCGAACCATCGCGGGTGGAGGTGATCCGTTCTTGGAGGTCACCGACGTCAGTACCAAGGGTGGGTTGATAGCCCACAGCTGAGGGCATCCGACCCAAGAGAGCGGACACTTCAGAACCAGCTTGGACAAAGCGGAAGATGTTATCGATGAAGAGCAACACATCCTGCTTGTTGATGTCGCGGAAGTACTCGGCCATGGTCAGGGCGGTCAGACCGACACGCATCCGAGCACCAGGAGGCTCGTTCATCTGGCCATACACAAGGGCCACTTTGTCGAGAACGCCTGACTCTTTGAATTCGTTGTAGAGGTCGTTCCCTTCGCGGGTGCGTTCGCCCACACCACCAAACACCGACAGGCCGGAGTGCTTTTCAGCGATGTTGTGGATGAGTTCTTGAATCAAGACGGTTTTGCCAACACCCGCACCGCCAAAGAGACCCGTTTTGCCACCTTTTTTGTAGGGGGCGAGCAGGTCAACGACCTTGATGCCGGTTTCAAAAATTTCGGGCTTGGTTGAGAGTTCGGTAAACGCAGGCGCTGCGCGGTGGATGACCATGGTCTCCTCGCGGGAGACATCACCCGCTTCGTCGACAGGATCGCCAAGGACGTTGAAAATCCGACCCAGGGTGGGCTGACCAACAGGTACCGAAATCGCTGCACCTGTATCGAGAACTTCGGCACCACGTATAAGTCCATCAGTAGATGACATGGCGACGGCACGCACACGGTTGTCGCCCAGCAACTGCTGGACTTCAAATGTGATTTTGATCGGGATGCCGCTTTCAGTGACGGTATCGACCTTGAGGGCGTTGTAAATTTGGGGCAGGTTGCCACTCGGAAATTCGGCATCAACCACCGGGCCAATGACCTGGGTGATATAGCCAACGTTAGTTTTTTCGACAGTGCTTACCATGAATGGCTCCTCGTTAAATTCTGTTAATAGGAAGGCCAGGATCTAGGCTACCAGGCTTAGTTCCTCTGTTCGGCCATGTGTTGGGCCATATCGACAACCCGTTGGGAATAGCCCCACTCGTTGTCGTACCACGCCATGATTTTGACGAGGTCGCCACCCAAAACAGCGGTCAGGGGTGCATCGATGATCGAGGAGTTGTCGTTGCCACGGTAATCGATGGAGACGAGGGGCAGCTCTGAATAGCCCAGGACACCCTTCAGCTCGCCTTCAGCCTCTTCTTTGAGGGCCGCATTGATTTCTTCGGCGATTGCAGACTTCTCGGTTTGAACAACCAGATCGACCATCGAGACGTTAGGAGTTGGCACACGCACGGCCACGCCGCTCAGCTTGCCCTTCAGTTCGGGTAGAACTAGGGCAACTGCCTTGGCCGCACCGGTTGTGGTTGGAACAATACTGAGAGCCGCCGCCCGTGCCCGGCGCAGGTCGCGGTGGCCAGCGTCCAGCAGGCGTTGGTCGCCGGTATAGCTGTGGGTGGTCGTCATGGTGGCGCGAACGACACCGAACTTCTCAAGGACTACTTTTAAGATTGGTGCGAGACAGTTGGTGGTGCAACTGGCGTTACTGACCACGTTGTGACGGATGGGATCGTAGTCTGTTTGGTTGACACCGTAGACAAAGGTGGGAATATCGGGGCCTTTGCCAGGCGCGGTGATCAGCACTTTTTTAGCACCGGCTTCGATGTGGCGGGAAGCACCTGGATAGTCGCAGAAGACACCGGTTGCTTCAATAATCAGGTCGATCCCCATATCTTTCCAGGGAAGGTTGTTGGGGTTGCGGTCTGAGACGACCGTGATCCGCTTACCGTTAACGATCAGGGCGCCGTCTTCGGCTTCGATGTCGGCATTCTGCAGGGTGCCCAGCATAGAGTCATAACGCAGCAGGTGGGCACTGGTGCGTGAGTCTGAGGTGTCGTTGATGGCAACAACGTCTAAGTTTGAGGACTGGCGCCCCAACCAACAACGTAGAAAGTTTCGACCAATTCGCCCAAATCCGTTGATGGCAACCCTAGTCACGTCTTGCTTCCCTCAAACCGTATTGCTTAGCACATCATAGATCAACGTGATGTTTTTTTACGGTTCTCGTTACGGTTCGGTGTCGCTGGCTACAGACGCACTAAAGACATTCTGACAGCAACGGCTAGTCCTCCCAGAGACGGCGGCGAGAGGGTGAGTGCAGGGCAATATGGCTCTGGCGGAGGAGGTCGGGGATCGGGAGCTGGTAAGGGCAGCGGGGCAGACAATCGCCACAGTCGGTGCAGCGATCCCCGCGTCGACCGGGAAACCAGTGACCGGCTTGTTCGAGCATCGCGTAGCGGTATTGGGCAAATGCGGTCATGTCGTAGGCTTCGCTGAGATTGCGCAGGCGCAGAATCTCGGGGATCGGGATTGCTTCGGGGCAGGGCAGACAGGCACGGCACTGGCCACAGTAGTCGGGGATCGCTGTCAGGGTTGTCTCAAGGCGGCTTTGAATCGTGGCGAGAACGCTTGGATCAACGTCCGGGTCGAGGTGTGCTAACTCGGCCAGAGCGGCAAGATTACCCTCAAGCTCGCTGACACTGGCGGGACCAATGCTGAGGGTATGAATAGCCGGGTGATCCAGCAAAAAGCCGTAGGCATAGGCAAGGGGCGTTAGGGGCTCGCAAAGCTGCCGTAACATATCGGGCGGTGTGTAGAGTTGGCCGCCTTTATCGCCCGGCGAAATGATAAATACGCCCAGATCATGGCTTTGAGCCAGATCGAGGGCTGGGGCTAGGTGTTGCTGCGTGAAGTGGTAGTGAAGATTTACGAAGGCAAACTCGCCGATCGCGATCGCGAGTTTCACAAGCTCGAGGCTGCCGTGGGTCGAAAAACCAATGTGCTTGACGATGCCCTCAGCTTGGGCGCGCCGCAGTACAGGTAAGCCGTGTTTGAGGATGGCCTCGAGATGCTCGGGGGTGTTGATGCCGTGAAAGGCAAAGTGATCGAGATAGTCGGTTTGGAGGTTGCGCAGGGATTGCTCTAGCGATCGCGACAGGTGATCGGGCGGCAGAGTTGGCAGGAGCTTGGTTGTGATTAGCCAACGATCCCGCTGACCGGCCAGCACCCGCCCGAGAATGACCTCACTTTGGCCGTAGGCTTGGGCCGTTTCGAGGTGATTGATGCCAGCCGCCTGTGCCGCCGCCAGGACAGTGGCAGTGGTTGCCTCGGGGTCGGGCACACTCGGATCGACAAGGCGCATGGTACCGAGGGAGAGTACCGAGAGGTGGTTGTCAGTCTGGCCAAAGCGACGATAGTGCATAACGCGGTCGCTAACGCACTTCGATGCGCTGCACAGCAATGAGGCTGCTGATCATGCCCAGCAGGGTGCCGAAGCCGAGCAAAATCCAGGGTAGAACCTGAAGCTCTGTGGTCGCGATCGTCACAAAGGGCAGGGCAATCATCTGGGCCAAGACATCGCCGAGCACCTGCTGCGACAGGGCAATCAGCCCCCAGGCAAAACTCGCACCCAAGACGCCAAAGACAATCCCCTGCATGATAAACGGCAGATAAATCCAGGTTGGTGTCGCTCCCACGAGGGCCATGACCTCAATCTCGCGCCGTCGCACGATCGCGATCAGGCGAATGGTCGTCATAATCACGGCCATGGTAGTGAGGGTCAGCACCGTCGCCACTGTCAGGCTGGCCATGCGGACGCCATCACGCAGTTGGCTCAAGCGTTCTAGCACTTCACTGCCGTACTGTACCGAAGCCACACCACTAATAGTTTCGATGGCGGCGGCAATCGTCGCCAAAAAATCAGCATCGGTTGCCTTGACCCGCAGGCTATCCACCAAAGGGTTCGTGCCCAACTCCAGCACCGCTGCTTCGGGATCTTGGGTGCCCATTGTCACTAGCAGATCGCGCCAAGCTTGGTCTTTGGTCGTTAACACCACAGACTCGACGCCTTCAAGGCGCTCAATCAGCCCAGGGATCACAGCCCCATCTACATCTTGATCCAGGAAGACCGAAATTTCGACCTCGGAACCCAGCGCTTGAAGCGTGCTTTCTAAGCCCCAAGATAGTTGCAGGCTGATACCTACCAAAAACAGCAACACAATCAGGGTGCTGACTGCGGCCCAATTAAGCCAGCCGCCGCGCCGTAAGCCCCGCCACGTCTCCTTAAAGAGGTAAAAAATCTTGGTGAAGAAGACCTGGAGCGAGCGCACGTCTGTTCTCGTAACCGTAGCTCTATTGTGCCGTGCCGCCAGACCGCCGCACCCAACCGATCGGAGATTAGGGCCAAGCAGCCTCTGAAAAATACGGCTGAGATCTGCGGGTAGTCGTTGTAAAACCGCCTATGCCAGGGCTCTGGCACACAACCGCAACGTTAGGGTGATCAAAGCAACACTATCCGCCTTGTCTCCTGCCTAATGTTTGGTCTTAAGCAAGGCCAGATCCGAGATGCCCGCTTGACAAGCCCGTGGCCGCAGTCTCAGGAAAGCATAAGGGGTTAGAAGCCGCAGGCTAAACTAACGAAAGGTAGGAATTGCACTCGCGATGGCCGATTGGATTTTGTTAGCGCTGCTGGGTCTCTTGACCTACGTTATTTTGCGACGGGGAGCAGCTCGTTATGCGGCAGTGCCGTGGTGGGTGCTTTGGGGTGTGATGATGTTCCCCCCCGTGGCACTCGTTGTCTCGGTGCGTTTGTTTCAAGAGCAGATTCCGGCACTTGTTTTGCTGGGGCTGTTTTTCTTGTCCTACGTCATCAGTGTGGTCTTGATGCAGCGGCGGGCACCGAATGCCCCACCCGACCTACCACCCGTACTCACCCCACCGCCCAAGCGGTCTTCGGTGAGTGAAATTTCGCAAGATCAGTTGCGGGGTTGCTTTCCCTGGACGGTCTATTATCTCCAAGAGCTGGAGTACAAGCCCCAAGCCGTAATTTGTCGCGGCAATTTGCGGGCGGAACCGGCAGAAGCCTATGCCCAAGTGCGGGCCAATGTCGAAGAGCGCTTTGGCGATCAGTTTTTGTTGGTGATGCAAGAGGGTTTGGCGGGCAAGCCTTTTTTTGCCTTAGTGCCCAATGTGCAACAGGCGATTAGTCAGGAGCGGCCACTGCTCGCGATCGTTCTGGCGGGGCTGACGGTACTGACCACGGTTTCGGCGGGGGCGATTGCGGCGGGGGTAACACCCGAGCAGATCCAAACTGATGCCAGCCAAATATGGCTGGGCATTCCCTATGCCATGGCGCTGATCTTGATTTTGGGTGTGCATGAGCTGGGGCATTACTTTGCCGCCCGCTGGCATAAACTACCGACATCCTTGCCCTACTTCATTCCGGTGCCCTTTGCCTTTGGTACCTTTGGCGCCTTGGTGACGCTGCGACGGCCTGTACCCGATCGCAAGACCCTGTTTGATCTGGCGATTGCCGCCCCGCTTGCCGCCATCTGTGTTGCGTTGCCCTTGTTGATCTGGGCCTTGAGCCAAGCGACGGTGATTCCTTATCCCAGTGACCCACCGCTGCTGACGCTGCAAGAGTTTGACCCCCGCCTGTCGATTTTGCTGGCGATTTTGACCCGGATTGTGATGGGTGAGGCGGTGGGTGTGAACGAGATTATCCAATTCAATGCCTTTGGCGTTGCTGCCTGGATTGGCGTGCTCTTGATTACCCTTAACCTGATGCCCTTTGGTCAGTTGGGCGGCGGTCATATCGTCCATGCCGTGTTTGGCCATCAGATGGGGGCGACGATTGGCCGAATCACCCGGATTTTGATCTTTTTTATGTCCTTTACGATTCAGCGCTGGCTGTGGGTGTGGGCGCTGATTTTGCTGCTGCTGCCCAGTACCGATGAGCCAGCCTTGGATGATGTAACAGAACTAAATGAAGGGCGTGACTTTTTGGGGTTAACGCTTTTGGCGTTGGTAGCTGTGGTCATTCTGCCGGCACCCCCGGCCCTGCAACTACTGCTGGGCATGATTTAGAGGGCTGTATTTCTGTATCTACTGGAGTCGTAGTTACCGGAGTTCTTGTTACTTTTGCGCGTTGTGAACTTGCGGTATGACACACTTCCACCGACGCTGAATGAGTCTGTTTGCCAGGTGTCTATGCTGCTTGCGCTTGTCCTCGCATTTGCAACTCTGGGTAGCACCCCTGGCCTAGCTCAAAGTACGTGTCAGTTACCACCCGCCGAAATTGAGCGTAAGGCAATGCTACGGGTCGCCGCCGCAACCTCTGACCAAGCCTGGGCAGACTATACGCAAATTGTGGCGCAGCACCGTGATTTTTTGGTGCAATGTCGGCAGCAACAATGGCCGCGTGTGCAAGGCATTTGGCTGCGGCTTTATCCCTGCGATGCTAATCCGGGTGTGCTGGATGAGGTGATGGACCGCCTGGTAGATCGGGGCTATAACCGGGTGTTTATCGAGATATACGGTGATGGTCGCTCGATTTTGCCCACCCGTGAAGCTGAACCCTGGCCCTCAATCAGCCCTGATACCGATTTGCTCAGCCTCGCGATCGCGAGTGCCCGACGGCGCGGTATCAGCCCCTATGCCTGGTTTTTCTCGCTTAACTTTGGCTATGGCTACACCACCAACCCCAACTACGAGCAGGTGTTAGCGCGAAACGGTCGGGGCAGCACCAGCCTCATTGAGCCCCTAACCGCCGCCGCTGCGGGCAACCTCGATGATGTTGCTGGGCCTGACCAGGTGTTTGCTGACCCCTTTCATCCGCAGGCACGGCAAGACTTGCTGGGTTTGGTGCAACGTAGCCTTCAGCGTCAACCCGATGGCGCTGTTTTCGACTACATTCGCTATCCTCGGGGGGCTGGGGCGGCCTCCGTTGCCGACTCGGTCGATGATCTGTGGATTTATGGTGAAACGGCCCGGGAGGAGTTTTTGGGTTTGGCTGAAAATGCGGCCGGTCGCGACTTGCTCAGCCGTTTTCTTGACCAGGGTTTTATCACCACCAACGATGTTCAAACCTTAGATCGTACCCACGGCCAGCAACCGCGTTGGCGGCAACCCGGCGAAACTCGCCCGGAACCTACACCCAGCCCATCCAGCAGCACAGCAACTCCTACTACTGCACCCGTCGCCATTGCGTCAGCCAGTGAGCGCCAGAATCGTTGGCAGCAGCAACTGTGGCCCTTGGCGATTAATTTTGCTCGCTTTGGTATTGTCGATTTTCTCAATGCTGTTAGTCAGCCCGTGCGCCAGGCCAGTCGCCCCACTGGGGCGGTGTTTTTCCCTGAGGGTGAGGATGTCATTGGCGCGGGCTATGACTCGCGCTTGCAACCCTGGACCGAGTTTACCCAGATGCAAGAATGGCACCCCATGGCTTACGCCCTCTGTGATGCTGCCAGCTGTATTGGTGATCAGGTAGCACGGGTTGTCCAGGCAGCACCAGCGAATATCCAAGTCTGTCCGGCGATTGCTGGTCGTTGGGGTGAAACGGTCAATCGTCCGGCCTTAGAGGTGCAGATGCGGGAATTGCAAACCCGCTTTCCTGAGCTGAGCTGTGTCAGCCACTGGGCTTACAACTGGATTGAGCCTGCCTCTGATCAAGCGCGCCGTACCTGCCGCGTGACTCAGTAGACCTCTTGCACGAATGTCGAAGAAGGGAGAGAGGATTAGAGAATGGGTAGAGCTAAGGAAGTAATGAAGAGTTGTAGTGATGAACGAAGAACCAGATA
>CAZAGN010000015.1:0-30272 GCA_964484905.1 uncultured bacterium
AGCCAGCACTATCTGGTGGCCCTACCGGCTGCCGAGGTGGCTGAAATTATTAGCCTGGCCGAGTACTCTCAGCAAGAGCAGCAGGTGGTGTGGCAAGGACAATTAGTGCCGGTGCAACCCCTGGCGGCTGTTTTAGGCTATGCCGCTGTCGGTGATGGCCCGATCGCGATGGTGTTGCGTACCGAATCGGGTCTTGTGGCCGCTAGTATCGACCAGCTGCTGGGTGAGCGGGAGCTAACCGTCAAAACCCTTGATCCGAGTATTCCGGTACCGCCCTTTGTGGGTGGTTGTACCGTCTTGGGTTCAGGGGAGGTCGTGCCCGTTATTGCCCCCGAATTCTTGCAACGCAGCCGTAAACCTGCCCAGGTACCCGTTGCGCCGCTGAATGTGGTTTCAACACCCGCAACAACGATCCTCATTGCTGATGATTCGATTGCGGTGCGGCGGCTGCTGGATCGTCTGCTGAGCCAATCGGGCTATTGCGTAATCCAATGTCGGGATGGTAAAGAGGCGATCGCGACCTTGAATAGCCAAGCCCAACGCATTGATTTGGTGATTACCGATATTGAAATGCCGGGGCAGGACGGCTTCGGTGTTTTACAGCAAGTACGCTACCAGTCGCCGTCTCTGCCTGTATTTATGCTTACCTCTCGGGCTGGTGCCCACCACCGCGACAAGGCCATGGGCTTGGGTGCCACAGCCTATTTCAGCAAGCCCTTTGATGCCGGTCAGTTGCTGAGTCAGATCGCGCACCATACAAAACCAGCAGTGGCTGCACCGGCTTAGGCGATTGATCTGCGTAGCTGTGGCTCAAGTTGCTTTTTACCGCTCAGGGTGCCTTCTAGCTTTGGGTGCGTTTGAGATGGTCTTGAATCTTGGCTTTGCGGGCATCAGCCTTCTGCCGATCTAGGTCGAGCTTGATTTGGGTTGTCATGCGGAGGTGATTTTGAATTTGGGTTTGACGGGCTTCATCCATAACTAAGAGGTTCCCCCGGTGTGCGCTTGCTTGATCATGGCACAATGGGGGCTTGGTACTGAACAGGCAATAGTGTGGCTGGCCCTCGCAGTCTTGTAGAATCGGCCTTCTTGGCCAGCACAGCCGCCCTGATGTGGTTGATTACGGTATATGTCAGCCCCCTAACGCCAGTGTTTCGTCTCTTTTTTGCTTTGCCGATTGCCTTGGCAGTGATGCGCTGGCAGTGGCGTACAGGGGTGATGACAGCAATTGTCGCCTCGCTGCTGCTAACGATCTTGGTTGGGCCAACACGCAGCGTTGTTTATTTAATGCCCTACGGAGTGCTGGGGTTGCAGCAGGGGCGTGCCTGGTGTGAAAACCGCTCTTGGTATCGCAGTGTTTTGAGTGGCACGGTCATTTGTACTGGCGGGCTGATTTTCCAGCTTTTACTCTCGTCGGTGCTTTTGGGTGAAAATCTCTGGGCTTATTTAACCATTCAGCTCACGAGTTTCGTTAATACCATTTTAGATCTCACACTTAGCCCCTTGGGTACCTTTATGAGTGCGCCGCTTTGGCTCATTCAGGTGGCCTTGGTCGGGGTGATTTTGCTCAATTCACTGGTGTATACCTTCACCGTGCATTTGGTAGCCTCGCTGTTGGTCAACCGTTTTGGCTGTGCTTTGCCCGAGCCACCGACCTGGGTACGTAAGCTTTTACTTTGACATCTTTTGACATCTACAGAGGCTTTTCCCCGCCCAAGTGTGGGCACCGTATCACCGGCAAACCAGAACTGATGTGTTGGCGCGGTAACGACAGCAGTACGATAAAGGGGTCGCTTGCTGCAAAAAATCATGGTGGACTTCAACAAAGGCATGATGAAGTTTGACGGTGCTGATAGCCCCGTCGCGATCGTCTTCTCGACGGTTATTCTCGCTTCAGTCGTGGGCTCGCTGGTGTGGTGGGCGCTAACCCTCGCCTAGCGATCGCGATTACAATACGGTAGCTGTGTCCAAGCTACGTCTGTGACTCTTTCTAAGCCCAGTTGGTTACGTGTCAAGGCCCCTCAACACATTGGCCGAGTCACAGAGTTACTGCGCGATCTCAGCCTGAATACGGTCTGCGAAGAAGCGTCTTGCCCGAATATTGGCGAGTGCTTTAGCAAGGGCACCGCAACCTTTTTGATCATGGGGCCAGCCTGCACCCGTGCTTGCCCCTATTGCGATATTGATTTTGAGAAAAAACCCCAGGCTCTTGATCCGAGCGAGCCCGTACGTTTGGCCGAGGCAGTGCAGCGCTTGGGCTTGCGACATGTTGTCATCACCTCGGTGAATCGCGATGATTTAGCCGACGGGGGCGCTTCCCAGTTTCGGCGCTGTATCGAAGCGGTGCGGACTCTGATGCCCGATACCACCATCGAGGTTTTGATCCCGGATTTGTGTGGCAACTGGGACGCTTTGGCCGAGATTATTGCGGCTGCACCCGATGTCCTGAACCACAATACGGAGACAGTACCGAGCCTCTACCGACGGGTACGACCCCAGGGCGATTATCAGCGCACCTTAGAGCTCCTGCGGCGATCGCGAGCCTTAAGGCCGCAGGTGTATACCAAATCGGGCATTATGCTCGGCCTGGGTGAAACCGATACCGAAATCGAAACTGTCTTGCGGGATTTACGGGCGGTTGACTGCGACATCGTCACCCTAGGGCAATACCTTCAGCCCTCAACCAAGCACCTAGATGTCAAAGAATTTGTCACACCCGAGCGCTTTCAACATTGGCATGATTTGGGCATGGCGCTGGGCTTTTTGCAGGTGGTTTCCTCACCGCTAACCCGCAGTTCTTACCATGCCGAGGCCGTGCGGGACTTGATGCAGCAGTATCCGCGCTAGTCAAACCTAAAGTTGGTGCTAACGGTGACGCCGAGACAGATTCTGCTGCCTTAGCAAGTCAACTCTGGCAAGAGCACCTTTAGCACTAGCTGATACACTGAACTGTACTTCCTCCCTCACAAACGCTGCCTCTGGCGGCTATCCTGGTACATCAAAGCAAGAGCGACGCTATGGCCGCAATTGGCGTGTTTGACAGTGGTGTGGGTGGGTTGACGGTATGGCGCGAGCTCCAGCGTCACCTACCGCACGAGTCGGTTGTGTACTTAGGTGATACGGCGCACTTGCCCTACGGCAGCCGCACGCCCCAGGAGATTTTGGGTTACGTGCGGACGATCTGTACCTGGATGCAAGCCTATCCGGTCAAGATGATCGTCATGGCCTGCAATACCAGCTCGGCTCTGGCCCTGGAGACGGTACGCCAGGAATATGCCCTACCGATGCTAGGTTTAATTTTGCCAGGGGCCAAGGCCGCCGTTCAGGTCGGCCAGCGCATTGGCGTCATGGCAACCCAAGCAACAGTCAACAGTCATGCCTATCAGCAAGCCGTACAGGAAATTGACCCGGCTGCTCAGTGTTGGGAGGTTGCTTGTCCCGAGTTTGTCCCCCTGATTGAGTCGGGGCAGATTCATTCGCTGGCCTTACGCCAAGCAGCTCAACGTTACCTCGAGCCGTTGCTAGCCCAGGATATTGATACGTTGATTTATGGCTGTACCCACTACCCCCTCATTGATGCCGTCATTCGCGAGCTGTTGCCCGCAGGCGTGACGATTGTGAATCCTGCCGTCCATTTAGTACAGGCCGTGGCCCAAGAACTGGAGTTTTTGGGGTTGAGTGCCACAGCCACGACACAGCCAACAACGCGCTTTTATGTGACCGGGCAGGATGGTGACCGCTTTGCTCAGTTGGCCCAGCAGTGGCTTGAAGATGCGACTGAGCCGCCCCAAGTGTATATGGCGGTCTAGATGCTGGGGTTAATGCTGTTGGTAGCCTTGGGCAGCATCCTTTGGGGCGGGCTGTGGGGCTATTCGACGTTGCTAGTGTTTGATGTCTATCTAGAGCTGACGGGCTCGGATTATCACTATCCGATGCAGTTGGCCCTTGATCGGCTGGTAGAGCTGGTGGGGCTGGGTTGGCTGAAACCGCTGCATCGACTGGAGTTACAGCAACGCCGCTGGTTTTGTTTGGCGCTCTTTGGCCTGATTACCCTCGGCGTGGGGGTGCTTCTGTGGCCCTAGGGCATGTTTATATTGTTGGGGCCGGCATTCGCGGTGGCCTCTGGCCGGTCGCAGACCATCGCGAAGGGTTGACCCTCGAAGCTGCCGCAATCATCGACCAAGCGGAGATCATTCTGGTCGATGATCTGGTGAGTCCGGCGGTCTGGGCGGGCAGTGAAGCTGAGATCGTGCCCGTGGGCAAGCGGGGTGGCCGGGTCAGTACGGCTCAGGTGGCCATTAATCAACTGCTTGTGACCTATGCCCAACACGGTAAGCGGGTTGTTCGCCTCAAAGCCGGTGATCCAGGGCTTTTTGGTCGGCTCTGGCCCGAAATTGAAGCCCTCCAAGCCGCAGCCATACCTTTCACAGTTGTACCGGGGCTCTCGTCGGCTCTGGCGGCACCGTTGCTGGCAGGGCTCTGTTTGACCGAGAAGTCGCAATCGCGACAGGTGCTCATCTGTAGCGGCCACGAAGAACAGCCGTGGTCAGCCCTAGTCGCGATCGACACCCTCGTCTTTTTGATGGCCAGCCGTAATCTACCGCAGATTTGTGCCGCCCTAATGGCGGCAGGGAAACCGCCAGCAACTCCGGTATGGGTGGTGCAAGAAAGCGGGCGCGGTCGGCTGCGGGGCAGCCTAGCCCATCCCCCCCCGGGGCACAGCCCCTGCGTGATTGTGGTGGGTGATGTGCCCCACTGGACACCCGTGCCTCAGCCCCTCGCAAATCAGACCGTTTTGATTACCCGCGCCCAAGCCAGTGGCCTGCGAGCCCAGTTGCAGCAGCTGGGTGCGCGGGTGCTGGAGCTGCCGACCCTTGTGATTACGCCACCCACGAGTTATGCCGCACTGGATGCCGCAATTCAGCAGCGCTCGCTCTACGACTGGCTGATTTTGACCTCAGCCAATGCCGTGACTGCTTTCTGGGAACGCCTCACCGAGGCTGGTCTTGATAGTCGTGCCCTCGCCGGTATTCAGGTGGCGGTGGTCGGTGATAAAACGGCTTTGGCCTTGCAGGCCAAGGGCATCAGCCCCGACTTTGTGCCGCGTGAGTTTGTTGCCGCTGCCCTGGCTCAAGAATTGCCCAGCACACCCCAGCGGGTGCTGTTTCCGCGTGTCGAGCAGGGGGGGCGGGATGCTTTGGTGCAGGGGCTGCAGGCACGGGGGGCCATAGTCGATGAAGTGGCTGCCTACGATAGCCGCTGTCCCGAGAGAGCTGATCTAGGTATCGTTAAAGCTCTCAAAGCCGGTGAAGTGAATATCGTGACCTTTACGAGCTCGAAGACCGTGCGCTACTTTTGGCAGCTCGTGCAGGCGGCTGGCATCACCGCCGCCGACATCCCAACGATTGCCGCCATTGGCCCCCAAACCGCCGCCACCTGTATTGAGCTGTGGGGACGGGCGGAGATTGTCGCCGAGGCGTACACCCTCGAAGGTCTAGTGCTCGCGATCGCCTCTAGCCAAACCATCACGAAGTCGATCGGTACTGCCCTGTAAAGATCAGCCTGGCGGTAGTTTATAAATCTTCAAGCCCAAGCGGCAAAACTTCTATTACTGTGAAGTCATACCAATGGCATTTTGAGAAACGATTATGGTTCAACGTGGCTCTAAGGTACGCATCCTCCGGAAAGAATCTTACTGGTATCAAGACGTTGGTACCGTTACTTCGGTTGATAAGTCGGGTATTATCTACCCCGTGATTGTCCGTTTCAACAAGGTTAACTACTCGGGCTTGAACGTCAATAACTTTGGCGAAAGCGAAGTGCTCGAAATCGAAGCACCACCCGCCAAGCCAGCTAAAGCTGAGGCGTAAGGTTCACTCTGTTGACCCAAACTTATGACAGCAGGGGCACTATTGAGTGCCCTTTTTTATGGGTTTTGGAAGTCATTATCGGCTAGCTTTGCCTAAAGGTAGTCAAGCATCACATTGGCAGTTCGTCAGCTTTATTGAGGCGAGGGCTTTACAGCTGCCACTGAATTGTCATAGCTTCACCGCCGCAAATCAATGCCGCAGACTACTCACCATAATGTTTCTCAGCCCAGCTCAACTGCCCCAAAATTCCCCGCAGTTGGGCAATTTCGGCGGAACTCGGCTCAGCTCGGTCAAAGAGTCGCCGCAGCTTCCGCATTTTTTTAGCAGCTGTCTGGGGATAGAGATAACCAATCTGAAGCAGAAGGGTTTCCAGTTGACTGTAAAAGGCTTCACGGAGCTGATGATCGCTGGGCAAGCCAGATGGTGCTTCTGAAGCACTGGCGGCGGCCATGTTCGGGGTAGAAGCAAGATGCAGCTCATAGGCGCAAATTCCGACAGCTTGGGCCAAGTTCAGCGAAGGATAGACTGGGTTCACCGGAATCGTGAGCCAGCGCTGACACAGGCCCAGCTCGGCATTACTCAGGCCGCGATCTTCAGGGCCAAAGACCAATGCCGCCGACTCAACAGCCAAAAGCCAGGGCAGCGCCGTGCGGGGTTCAGCGGGCGTAATTTCTGGAACATCCAAGCGCCCTACCGTTCCCATAACGCGTTGACTGCCTTTGAGGGCTTCACTCAGGGAGGGCACAATTAGGGCGGCATCCAGCACCTCTTGGGCATGGACAGCCATCTGGCGGGCTTCAGCACTGTGGGGATCGCAGTGAGGATTCACAATCGCGAGCTGAGTCAGCCCCATATTTTTTAGCACCCTCGCGATCGCGCCCACGTTACGGGCGCCCGCAGGCTCAACGAGAACGATCCTTACAGTAGTCATGACAGCAGCAGCCTGAGAAAATTTCATTAAGTTATGTGGCGTATTTTCAGGATTTATCTCAAAATGCCTACCACCATCCGAAATTACCGCAGTTTTGTGGTTCTAAATGGGCTTTTTTGCGTAAGTTCCCGCCAAATATATTAAGCAATGTAAAAAGATGAGGACGAGCATTGCATCCCTCTCATAAATCACATTACCTTTAGATTATTCAAAACGTTCCATCAAAACACTTTTAAAACCTTGGCTCTGGGCAGCAATGCTCAGAGCTTTATACGTTGTAAGCTCACGTCTGCCTCGATCATTATCACTGGATAGTGGTACGCGAGATCCGGCCCTGGTGGTCAAGTAACCTTCGGTGACGCTGAATTCAGGCGCTGACAGACCCAGTCAAAAGCTCAG
Source organism: uncultured bacterium (assembly GCA_964484905.1). Classification (GTDB taxonomy): domain Bacteria; phylum Cyanobacteriota; class Cyanobacteriia; order Thermostichales; family PCC-7336; genus CAZAGN01. The sequence goes on from CAZAGN010000015.1 coordinate 7,198, forward strand.
TCAGTGACTCAAATCTTGGGATTGTCTCAAGCTCCATAAACCTTCGCTAGGCTTGCCGACACGCTATTGCCTAGTCTTGATAACATAACGCCAGCCAGAGTCGTAGGCCTGGGTCAGTGCTGTTGGGTCACAGAACTAAAGATCTGGCATTCGGGGCTGGAAACCGACACTTCAAAATATTCGACAACCTGGCGAGCCCAACACCGGCTATACAAAAAGCCACCTCAGTGCAGGTGGCTCTCGCGAGTTCTGTGTCTGAGGCGAACTAGAACTGGTTGAGGTTGATACCGGCTTCGCGGGCGAAGGTGGCCAGCCCCTTAGTCTTTAGGGTTTTGATTGCTTTGGTCGAAAGGCGCAGACGCACGTAGCGCTTGCCTTCTTCCCACCACACCCGTTTGTACTGGAGGTTGACCCCCTGCATTTTCTTCGTTCGCCGGTGCGAGTGCGAAACTTGATAAGCGTTATTGTCTTGTTTATCGGTAAGTTGGCAACGGCGCGACATAGCCTAGGACACAGTTCACAGCTTAGCCAGCTTAATCAATAGCTGTAACCTGTGGCAACTGTTTGCTGAATTTGCTGCAACGCTCCCTCAAGGTGGCTGAATACTTGCTCGCAGTGGTTGCCAAGCTGCAGAGGCAGTTCTTCATTTTTGGCAATACACGTTACTTGGGTGCAGTCCGGACGGACGGTATCTAGGAGCATCTCGACGGTCACGAGGCGGCTGAAGGGCACATCACCCGGTACCTCACGAGCCACCCAGTAATCGCGACTGTCGTAAATAAGTTGAAATTTGGTTGTGTCAGTTTCTAGCAGTTGCTTGACTGTGGGCCGAATCGTCTCGGTTGTACCGGTGAGCTGCATAACACATGTGTAGCGGGCCATAGCGCAAAGAAACCTGGTTGCTGGTTCTAGGGTATCACTGCGATTTTTGCTCGACCGCCGGGATTCGTAATGAATTCCAAATTACAGTCAATGAACTCAGGGCCATCGCAATTTCGGCCATGATCGGGTGGAGCAAACCCGCGATCGCGAGCGGGACGGCTAGCAGATTATAGAGATAGGCCCAGCGCAGATTATGACGCACTGCCCGGAGCGTACTCTCGGCCCAGGTAAAGCTCAGCGGAATCTGAGCGAGCCCACCAACGACAATATCGGCAGCGGCAAGGGCAATATCAGTTCCCTGGCGCACGGCAATACCAACATCTGCCTGAGTCAGGGCGGCCGCATCATTGATACCATCGCCCACCATCAACACCCGCTCCCCTTGGGCTTGAAGGGCGCGGATATAGTCAACTTTCTCGGCGGGTAGCACCTCAGCTTGGACATTTGTAATGCTCAGCTCGGTCGCGATCGCGATCGCGACCTCAGCTCGATCACCACTGAGTAAATGCACCGCCAAGCCCCGCTGCTGTAGCGCCGCCACCACCGCCGCCGCCTCGGGATGCAGCCGATCGCGACAATCGAGCCAACCCAGCACCACCTGATTGCGCACCACGCCAATCTGAGCCGCCGCCGGAATCGTCTCGGTATCGAGGGCCAGTTGGGTTGCCAACCAACGCGGATTGCCCACCATCAGAGTCTCGCCGTCGATTGTTGTCGCCCGCACACCACAGCCCGGCAGGGTCTCGCTCGTGGCCAGACTGGGTAACTCCTCAGAGCGTTGCAGCGCCTGGGCGAGGGGATGACTGGTGCCCTGCTCGGCGGTCGCCGCCCAAAAGAGAATCGTATCGGGAGCCGCCGCCACGGGCATGATGCTATTGACACTGGGCTTCCCTAACGTGAGGGTGCCGGTTTTATCGAGCACCACCGTTGTGACATCGGGCAGCGCCTGGATCGCCGCACCATCGCGCAACAACAAACCCGCCGCTGCCCCCCGACCACTGCCGACCATAATCGCGATCGGTGTTGCCAGCCCCAACGCACACGGACAAGCCACCACCAAGACCGCCACCGCCTGAAAACCTGCCAAGGGCAGCCGTGCCAGATAGGAGTTCAACCAGGGCAAATTAAGCTGCATCAACCAGGGCTGTAGTACGTCATAGCCCCAGTACCACAGGCAAAAGGTACTGGCCGAGAGCAGCAAAATTAAGGGCACAAACACCGCCGTCAAGCGGTCGGCAAGCTGCTGGATCGGTACTTTGCGCGTCTGCGCCGCTTCGACCAGTTGCACCATCTGGGCAACAAAGGAATCGCGTGCTTCCCGCTCAATTTCAATTTCGAGGCTGCCCGATTGATTAATGGTGCCGCCAATTACCGGATCACCCATCTGCTTCAAGACCGGTTCTGATTCGCCGGTCGCGATCGCCTCATTCACCGCCGACGACCCGGCCACGACAATGCCATCTACCGGCAGCCGCTCGCCCGCTTTTACTAACACTCGGTCATGCACCTGAAGCATTGCTACCGGCACATCCACCCAGCGCTCCGCCTGCTTCAGGTGGGCTTCTTTGGCTTGTAACTGCATCAGGCTATTAAGAACAGCCGTAGCTTGTTTGCGGGCGCGGGCTTCGAGATAGCGCCCCAAAATATGTACCGCCATCACCATCGCCGCTACTTCGGCAAAGACCGTCATCATCGGGGCAAAGCCAGCCAGATAGGGCGGCAGTGTCCCCAAGCTAATGAGAACCTCCATCGCCGGTTGCCCCCGCCGCAGCGACTGCCACGCTTTGACATAGGTTGGCCAGCCCGCGATCGCGACCACCGGAAAGGCAAGTACCAGGGTCAGCACCTGATGATGTTGATTGTGGGGTGCTTGGGTAATCGCGCAATAAATCATTACAGTCATCAAAACCAGGGTTGGCAGCGCCGCCAAACCCAGCCGTTGTTGCAAAGCGATGAGGCCGGTATCGGGTTGCTCGCGATCGCGAGCAGTCGCCTCGGCTGCTGTAAAACCCGCTTCAGTAACCGCTGCCACCACCGCCTCAAGGTTGACCGTCTCGGGGTCAAACACCACCCGTGCCTGGGTTGTTGCAAAATTAACCTCGGCTAACTGCACCCCTGGCAATTGACGGAGGGCCTCGGTTACCCCTTGGGCACAGCCCGCACAACTCATGCCACCAATCGCAAGTTGAACAGCCTGGACAGTTGCAGTAGCCATAGATCAGCGGGATAAGTGCTGCTCCATTATCACCTAGCCCCCAGCCCGTAATTCTTCGGCTACAATTCGCCGAGACAGTGTGTTGTCGCGAGTCCTGAGCAGAGGCTAGTGTGGGGTGCGGTGATTCAAACCCTGATAAACGTGTGATGAATATGTGATGCAAGCTACAGACATTTGCTAGAGTATCACCGCAGGGTGAGCCACTCTGGCGACGGCATTGCAGTCAAGGTGTTTTAACACCCTTTTCGTACATCTATTGAGAGGACAGCGGCATGACTCAGGTAAAGCAATTACTCGATCCGGAAGCAGCAGAGTCAACGGATGCGGAATTGCTCGAAGACGAAGACGATGTGGATGCCACGGATAGCGAAGAGGCTGAAGAGACGACCGAGACGACTGCCAAAGGTAAAGGTCGCCGTAAAACTGCCGCCAAGAAAAAGCAATACACCGAAGATTCTATTCGTCTCTACCTCCAAGAAATTGGCCGCATTCGCCTCCTCCGAGCCGACGAAGAAATTGAGCTCGCCCGTCAGATTGCGGATCTGCTCGCCCTCGAACGCAAGCGCGAAGAAACTGCCGCCAACCACGCCAGTTGGATTGAGCCCGAAGAAGTGCCCATCGAAGCCTGGGCTGAAGCCGTAGATATGCCCCTGCCGCAGTTCATGCGTCGTCTGCACATCGGTCGCCGCGCCAAAGACAAAATGGTGCAGTCCAACCTGCGTCTGGTGGTCTCAATCGCGAAGAAATATATGAACCGGGGCTTGTCCTTCCAGGATCTGATCCAGGAAGGATCTTTGGGTTTAATCCGTGCCGCCGAGAAATTTGACCACGAAAAGGGTTACAAATTTTCAACCTACGCCACCTGGTGGATTCGCCAAGCAATTACCCGCGCCATTGCCGATCAATCACGCACCATTCGTTTGCCAGTACACCTCTACGAAACCATTTCACGCATCAAAAAAACAACCAAGCTGCTGTCGCAAGAGTTTGGCCGCAAACCCACCGAAGAAGAAATCGCCACCCGCATGGAGATGACGATTGAGAAGCTGCGCTTTATTGCCAAATCGGCTCAGCTCCCGATCTCCCTCGAAACACCCATTGGTAAAGAAGAAGATTCGCGCTTGGGTGACTTTATCGAATCAGACGGTGAAACCCCCGAAGATCGGGTGGCCAAGAATCTGTTGCGCGAAGATCTCGAAAGTGTTCTGGATACCCTCAATCCTCGCGAACGCGATGTCCTGAAACTGCGCTACGGCCTCGATGATGGCCGCATGAAAACCCTCGAAGAGATCGGCCAGATCTTTAACGTGACCCGTGAGCGCATCCGCCAAATTGAGGCGAAAGCACTGCGTAAGTTGCGCCACCCCAACCGCAACAGTGTCCTTAAGGAATACATCCGCTAGGTTGAGTCGCTTAGATTCACGCAGGTGACGGATAAGTAACTCTGTGGATCTAACTTTCTGAAGTTGACTTGCTAAAGACAAGGGCTCCGCAAGGGGCTCTTTTTTAGTTTCCTGTTTTTTCAGTTTCAGCCAGGGCGGCGAGGACACGCTGGGCATAGGGCAGATCAACCAGGGTTGCCTCAGTAGTCCCGATCATGACGGTAGCGCCCGCTTGTCCACCTTTGGTGCGCACATAGCCCAGTCCAAAGCGGCCATCACGGGTCACGCTCGTCACGCGGCCCAGTTTCCCGCCATTACTGCTGCTGATTGGGCTGCCAGGGGTGAGGGTGTCGGTTGCCTCAAGTCCCCAGAGCTGCTGCTTTAAGCCCTTGTAGGTATGCAGGCGCGTGATCGTTTCTTGGCCCAAGTAGCAGCCTTTAGTGAGGCTGAGGGTTTGACCGAGGTTGGCTTCGAGGGGGTTGTAATCGTCGATCAGTTCGTGACCTGGCCAAGGCCGCCCCTGACGAATGCGCAAATCCTCCCAGGCGACAGCATCCAGCCAGGTAATCGCGGGCAGGGCAGGCCGATCGCGAGCCAGCAGCGTCAAACCAGCTTGGGCAATGGGTGTACCCCGCGCAATAGTAACGCCTGCATGATCGCAGTGGTCGCCCCAGTTCGGCCCCGGCAAAGTCCAGTCACCAAGGGTAGCCTCCAGATCATCCCCCCACAGAACCAGGCAATGGCAGGCTTGGCGTTCGAGCGTCGATTGGGTGAAGGGCAAAAAACGCCCCAGGGTGCTTTCGAGGGGGGTTGTGGGCGCTGACAAGAGCCAGACATAGCCCTCGCCAACATAGACCGTCAGCAGATCGATGAGGCGAGCCGTACCGTTAACCAGGGCGGTTTCGCAGCCCGTGCCGGGTTCGCGATCGCGAAGGTCTTGGGTGGTTTGATTATGTAAATGCTCGAGGCAATCACTGCCCCGCAACTGCCAAATGCCCCACGCCGAAGCGTCATAGCCATAAATTGCCATTAGCCGCTCGCACTCACGATTAGTACTTAAGCTGATTAATTAGCCCATATTCAGGCTATCGCTAAAACCGCAACGCTTGATGGGGGTAAGTCGCCGCCGCGACAAGGCGCTGACAGCCAGACTCGGGTGCGGCCCAGCCATGATGACAAACATTCGGATCACCCCAGCACAAGCCTAGGTACAGCTCATCTTGGGTAATATCCAGCTCAAGCCACTCGGCGGCGGCAATTAGAGCCTTAGCCTCTGTTGCCGTGATCGCTTCGAGGCTGTCACCCACACGCCAGTACAAAAACCCGGCTGTGGCCTGCTGCCAAAACTGAATAATGGCCGGTCGTGCTGCCTGGAGTGTGTGATAGTCGGTCGCGATCGCGATCAGTTGGGGGTGGCGCTCGGGCAACTCGACACTTAAAGTGTGCCAACGGCAGGTACGCCACACCAAGCCCGACACATTATGCTCTCGTTGGTAAGCATGAACCTCGGCAACAAAGTCTTGGTAGGCAAATACTTGGCTGAGGCGGCGCGGATCAAGCGCCTTAGCAACCACAGCATCTTGAATTCGCTCGGCAGGGTTCAGCAATTGCCGCCGCCCTTGCCAACTGGCACGCAGCTCTGCATCCAAGATGGCGATTAATTCAGCTGTGGTGTAGGGCACGCCACACTACCTCGGTCTCACTCGCTCGGTCTAGTCGAGATAACCCATCAAGGCATCTTCACCTTGAGCTTCGTTGGCGGCAATTGGTCGATTGCCCAAGAAAGTACCAAAGCGGGGCTTTTCGATTGCCGTTGACGTTTCGGTCGGCTTTGGTTCCGATGCTTGCTTTTCAGTTTCGGTATTCATTCCACCCTCTAACGTCATGTGATCTCTAGTGTATCGCCCTACCTCCCCGCTCCCAGATTGGATTTCCCAAAGGTGGCGATAAGCAGCGGTGATGCTGACTCACCAACCATGGGCTTGTATGACGTAATCACGGCGTCTTCGCGGGAGTGCCGAGAGAAACCTTGTGACAAACCTTGTGATTTGTATTTGCGGATTGGTTGTCGTCGATTGGCTGTTATCGGCGGCAGCTCATTTTGACTCCGGCTAGCTTGCGGTTTTTCATACAATTATTTAAGTCATTTAAATCGAGCAATATTAAGCTGAATTTGTTTCTCGCGCTGACCCCGAGGCGTCATACCAGCCTTTGAAGCCCTAGAACTAGACACTTACGATTTAATAATAAGTTAAAGCTAGCTCAGATTTCACGCTATTTTATCAACACTATTTTCTCATATTGATACTATTAAAACCAAAACAAAAACCCAAGCCCAGAATCCCATAAGCTATAAGCACCAGCGAAGGCATGAGTTTATCTAAGATCCTATTAGAGTCTGAAAATGAAGCTAATCCCCAGAAGAAATACATTAAAAAACTAAGCGCAAGCCAAAGCACGAGTACTGTGAGCGAAACTAAAGACAACAAAAAGTGATTAGCGACTAGCTTTGAAACCGTGAGGTAAATGCCAAAGGCTAGATTTCCGACAAAGGCTATGGCTCCTAGGGCCATACATAACAAGCGTATGAAAGTAAGCATCGGTAAATTGTGTTAGATATGAACCTTAGCATTTGGACTTGAAAGCTCAATGCTATCACTTCACAGATCGCCAACAGAGATCTTGCTTTCGCTTTGACCAGGGCAGCACCAGTAGTTAGGGGACGAGGGCTGAGCTTCAGATTTTTTGGGTCAGTGTCACCTACCTAGGGGCGATCGCGACTGTAGGGCCAGCATGTCCTGAGAAACTCATTTAATAAGTGGCCTGCTTAATTGAGTTACCCGTCAATCAGCGGCTGTGGATTAGCGGCCATCCTGGCTTTGTTCGGTGAGTAAACCTTCGGGCTCGGTGGCGCTAAGCTGGGTGCATTCATGTCCCCCCCTGCATTAGCAGCCATGTCAGACCGATCAACCCTCGCTAAGTGGAGTCTCAGTGATTATCATCAGATGATCGCAGCCGGTATTCTGCGTGAGCGGCACGTTGAACTGTTGCAAGGAGATATTACCGAAATGCCCCCGGAAGGCGAGCTCCATGCCTATACCAGCAGCACTGTCGCCGAGTACTTGCGGCAATGCTTGGGACAGCGGGCCAGTGTGCGCGAAAATCACCCCATTACTTTGCCCACAACGCAATCAGAACCCCAACCCGATATCGCGATCGTCGAGCCACTGGGGTCGATCTATCGAGAGCATCACCCCTATCCCGAAAATATTTATTTACTCATTGAATTTGCCCAAACTAGCTTTGCCAAAGACAACGACCTCAAGGCACGGCTCTACGCTGCCGCCGCTATTTCTGAGTATTGGCTAGTTGCTCTCCCCAGCCTGACCATCACGATAATGCGGACGCCTATGGATGGTGTGTATCAATCGAGGCAAACAATCTCGACAGGTTCAATTTTTCCGCTGGCATTTCCAGATCTTGAGATCTCCCTCAAGGATTTACTGGACTAATCGCTTCACTAGGCCAATCCCAACTGGTACTGTACCTGTGAATCAATGCAAATCTTTTTAGAGATGCACGATTAACTGCACCTCCCTGCATTAAAACCCAAGAGTGATAAGCCTTGTGAATATCTTTGCTTAGAGGGATTAAGTTATGAACTTCGGTAGCAAGCTCTGGTTTTTCAGCGGCACCAAAGATGTGATGAATGTCTAGTTGTACTTCTTGTGCAGACTTCCCACTTAAAAGACAATGGGTAGCATTTCGTTTTACCCATTGCATGACTCGGACTTGTTCATGTTCTTTTTCTATCGCACGTAGCTGACCATCCTTAAATATCTCAGCATTATTTGCTGCCCAGGTATTGATGACTGCTTTGGAGGCAAGATACTGATGCTGCTTCCTGGGATCAACTTCACAAAGACGATCAAGTAATATATCAACTCCAATTAATTTAATATAGCGATCATCATTTATATTCTTGAGGTAGTTAGTAATGTATGAAAGTTGATTTTCTAGTTTATTAGTTGCTTCAGCCTTACTTCGGGTCAGTAAGACACCGTGCATCTCAGATGTCGAGAAGTATGATCTGTGATCAACAATAATCATACTCTTAAAAAAAGAGCTAAATTTTCTAACCTGACCGTTTGTTAGATCAGTATCGAGTTGCAGAGTGTTCATATACCTAAGCCATCATTATCTTTCACGAAAGTCCGAGCGATTGAATATGAATGCGATAAATTATTCATATGCTCGTCAGAACCACCATTGTCAGGGTGATAACGTTTAGCAAGCCGGTGATAGCGTCGCTTCAGCGTTGTCTCAAAATAAGCCCAATCATCTTTGCCAGTTCCAGGCGGCTCATCTGTCATCGCCTCAGGCGATTCAAACACCTCATTAGACCCAACACCCCGCTTGTACACAAGGTTAGACAGCAAAATATCCAGATCAGAGACCTTCTCAAGCATTATTAGTTTTGCTTTGAGATCGGCAACTTCCTTCTCAAGCTCTTTAATCTTTAGTTCCTCTTGGCCTCTGCTGTTCAGCTTTTCAGCCAGCTTGGCCCAGGAACGCGCTGTCAGGTTATGCGCTACCTTTGCCTCTCGGAAGCTGGTGAACTCTGTTTTCAATTGCTGAACAGTGTACATAGGCAGCACATATATCTATAGTGACAGCCTAGCTTAGCTTGAGTATTTTGTGATCAAGAAGTCACCAAACAATCCTAACTGGGCTTTTAGCCCCTCCTTTCCAGAGAGGAGATTATGTTTCGCTAACTCCTGAATTGACTGTAGCCATCCGCCTCGATGTCGGCTGCATCTAAGTCGTTGGCAGCTAAGGCTGCGGCAAAATCGTTATCGATAATGCTCTGGATGAGGGTGGCGGCAAAGTTTCGGGCCGCGATGCCAAAGGCGTTGACCTCATCCACGCTCAAAGTGATCGTGTCGCCGATTTGCCAGCCAAGCTGGTAGGGCAGTGAGCGGTTAACAATACCGGCGTTGTGAATGAGGGTATGACGGATGTGGTGGGCTGCCAGTAACGGGTCGCTAATCACAACGCTAAAGCCCATGTCCTCAAGGTGTTTAACTTTTCGCTCGAGGCTGTTTAGGCGCGAAACGGTGCGCTCAATCATTTTGCTAATCAAACCGTCATAGTGACCGATCGCGAAAATGTCTTGGTAGCGCAGGGTCTTATCCTTGGGCAGCAGTTCTGGGTACTGGACGTAAAGGGCGGTAATAACATCGGTAGCAAAGGTTTCGATGTAGGAATAGCCCAACAGAAAACCAGCATGGGCGATTTGGGTTTGAAATACACCAATGCTGTCGGGCAACGTTGACTGTACCTCGGCTGGCAGCCAAACACTATACGAGGCACCCAGCAACTGATAGACCTCAGAATGCGCCAGGCTGAGGAAAGGCACCAACGAATCGAGCTGGCCCACCAGGCGCGTATGCAGTTGCTTAAAGCGGTCAGCAGGCGTGCTCATCTACGACTCCAGCACCTTTACGCGCTTCAGCAGCGCTTTGGTGGCTTCGATAAGGGTATTTTGGCTTGATTGCAGCGTCTCGTAGCGATCGCGAAGCTCTTGATGGGCGGCTTGCAGGGCTTGAAAGTCAGCCAGTGGAACGGTCTCAGTGATCGGTGCTGTGGCCACTGGCTTCGCTTCCAGAGCCGTTACCTTCTCTTGCAACAGGCGGTAGGCCGCTTCGAGGGCATCCAGATCGGTGTCAGTTTCGGCCGCTATCTGGAGGGCCACAGTTTGCTCAAGATGGGTGTAGCGCTCGCCAAGGCTATTGAGAGCCGTTTTGATGCTTTCCAGTTCTTCTGTTGCCTGAGCTGCCTGGAGGGTTTGCAGTTGGCTTTCGAGGGCGACGGTCTGATCGCAGAGGTTCGCCATCGTTAGTTGAAGGGTACTGACCATTTCGGTTTGACTCTCGAGGCTTTCGAGGCGGGTTGTCACACCATCCAGGTGGGTTGGCTCAAGGCTGGTGGGGGCTGTGTTTAGGGCAGCAGCTGTCTGCTCCAGTTGCTCGAGGCGCAGGGCGAGGCCATTGAGATCAACATTCTCGATCAGGCTTTGCCATTGCTGCATTTGCGCTTCAAGGCCAGTCTGTACCTGTACCGAGGCTTCGAGTTGGCTGGCAAAGCTTTGCTGTTGCTCAAAAAGGCGCTCTTGCACCTCCGTCACTTGGGCCAGCAGAGCGGCGGCTTCGACTGTTTCGGTTGTGGCACCAGCACCTGGGAGAACGAGCGATTCGAGGGCTTCGCGCACATTGGTAATCGCGGCCTCGCTGAGGGCAAAGAGGCGCTGCGACAGATCCGCTTCGGTGCTGTCTTTGAGGCTCGCGATCGCGAGGCTAGCATCCTGCGCGACTTGCTGCATCTGGGCTTGTTGCTCAGCCAGGGACTCCCGCGCTTGGCCAAGCTGCTGCACCAGGTGTTCGAGGGCGGTGGTATCGGGTAGGCTGGGCACCTCAAAGCGGCTGAGGCGCGTTAGTTCGGCCAGTTGGGTCGCGATCGTCTCACCGAGGGGCGTTAATTGCGCTAGCACGGCTTCGGCTTGGCTTGTGGCCGTACGCAGGGCGGGCAGTTGCTGCTCAAGTTGACCCACCGCACCTTGAGCCTGCTCACCGCGTTGACTCGCTTCGGTAATCAGGGCGCTCAGATGCTCTTGCTGACTGCCAACAACATCGGCAATTTGGGTTTGCCCCCGCAGCAGCAAGCCATTCAGGTGGGCTGTACCTTCAGCGATCAGGGCTTCAAGGGCATTTTGTTGACTGCTAAGCCCTTCCGAGAAGGCTTGCAACTCCTGGACACTGGCTTCGATTTGATTGAGCCAGTCGCTGGTTGTCGGCAAAGCGGTTTCGAGGGCGACTAGGCGCTGCTCTAAATCTGCTGGTAGTGGCGCAGAGACGCCAGCATCGGTGGTACTAGCGATGGTTTCAGAGGTCGTTTCGCTTAGCGCAAGGGTATTGAGGCGATCAAGGCGTTCCAAAATGGACTGGCTTACCTGATCGCTGGCGGCCAGATTATCCTTCACCTCGGCGGCGGCATTGGCAACCAGCTCGGCCTGGGTCGCGACGGTAGCGGCAAGAGCTTCCAGCTCACTTTTTTGGGCAATCAGATCAACCTGCCACTGACTGGCGCCAGTAAGAGCAGCCTGGAGGGCTTCAGTTTGGTGGGCGGCATCAGCCAGAACAGCGGTGATCGCGCTGGTATCGAAACTGCCGAGGTTTTCTAGTTGCGCCAGTTTACTGTCCAAATCACCCAGGCTGGCAAAGGCACTATGGGCCGCCAGGATCGGCTCGAGATCGCTCGCGATCGTTGTTACTTGGGCAAGACGAGTATCGCACTGGGCAATCAGCTCTTGAGTCAGGTGTTGCAGCCGCTCAAGTTGGGCTAGGGTTTCCTGATCACTCATTCTTTATACCTTCTAATGTTTGACAATAGCGCTCGCAGACCAAGGTGACGAGATCACCGCTTTGATTCAGTACCGCCGCAAAGGGCAGATTCGGGTCGGGGCTGGCCAGACCATGCCGAATCCGCAGGCGCAGCGCCTCGAAGGGCAACCCTTTGGCGACCAAAGCCTGGGCAATCGCTGTGATGCGTCGATCGCGATCGCGAGGTAAAACGCCATCTTGATCTAAAGCAGCAGCAGCTTGCCACGATTCACCTTGAGCCTGCAACAGCAGCGACTGCAGCAGCGGTGTGGGTGCCTCAAGTGTGGCCAACACGGCGGGGGTCAGGCTAGTGAGCTGGCCGACGACGTGCTCATCCCACTGGCTTAAGAGGGCCGCATCCGTGACAAGACCGGCAAAGCCACAGTAAATTGCCCAATGTTGCAAAGGATTCAGGCGCTCCAGATCCTCGGGCAGGTGGGTTAGGGTTGCCGACCATTCGCTGGTGATTGACGGTAGGACGGTGGCAACCTGGGGCCAACTGAGATCAAAGCGCAGATCCCAGCGGGGATAGCGACTCTCGCCCTTCAGCCAAGCCCAAGCTGTTTGAGCCAAGTCACTCAGGTATTTACCGGCTCGCTGCTCTGAGGAGAGAAAGCTGCGGGCTTCTTGCTGCAATTCGTTAACAAAGGCGGCTGGGTGCAAGGCGCGCAGATCAAACAGCTTTTCGAGGCGTTCTTGGCTAATCAGCTTTTTCAGGTTTTGGAGGGTTTCTGGCCTAATGACAATTGAAAGGTAGCGCCGAACCCGTGTAATCGCGGTGTAGAGCTGATAGAGATCCTCAGTGGTTACGGGCTGACCAAGTTGCTCGAAGGGATAGAGCAACACCGCCCCATTAAATTCTTGCCCCTTAGCCTCCGTAATCGGGTAGGTCAGCAGCCGTTCGCTATCAAGGGCTTGAATCCGGCCGGTCAATTCCGGATCATCCGGCACCAAAAAGACAAAGGCAATGTGAGGGTCAAGATGGGTCAGGCTCATCTGCAACTGCACCAAGACCGTCTCCAGCCAAGCCGCTTCAACGGCCAAAAGGCGTGGCTTTTCACCGACCTCAACGCACGATTCGGGGTCGGGCAGGCTGTAACGCTGGGCCGCTTCGGGCGTATTAAAGGCTTCGAGTAAAAGAAAGTTCGCAACGCGGGTAATGCTGCGGGTATTACGAAAGTTACGCTCAGGTTGGTAGCGCAGGGGCAGTGTCAGATCTAATTCTCGCGCCATCGCTTGGGCCAACGCGCGCCAACTAAAGCCCGATTTCACAACCCGCTGATTGCGGTCACCCATGAGGATAAGGCGCTGCGGCCGATAGGTTTGAATAATCGCTCGGATCTGATACCAGAAGAGATCCTGCACTTCATCGATAATCAGCAAAACTGGCGACCCAAAGGTCTGGGGTGTTGGCGTTTGGCCCCAGGCATCTAAGCCTTCGAGGATGGTGTGCTCTTTGTCGGCTGTCCAGAGGGTTTGCAACCGCATCGCGATCGCGACCAGATCGGCACTCAGGGGCTCACGCTCCGCCTCAGGATACGTCCCCTCGGTCACATAGCCGCGCAACATGCCATACCAATCAGCAGCCTGCTCAAATTTGAGCTGCTGCTGCAAGCGCTGATTGGCTTCGCGGCGGTTGAGGCGTGCCCCCAACACCTGATCAGCGGTCGTCACCATGGGGGCTTGGCCAGCCTCCGGCAAAGGTTGTGCCGCCAGCCAGCGCTGGGCGTAGGCCACCGACTTCGCATTGGGGACGACCACCACAGGTTGATAGGTTTCACTCGCCGCCGCCGTCAGGGCCAGCGCCATCGTCGTCTTGCCCGTTCCGGCAGCACCCTGCACGGCAAAAATGGTGCTGTCACCGTTCAAGCACCCTTGCACCCACGTTTGCTGTTGCTGCGTCAGGCAGGGGCGATAGTGGTAGGCTTCACTACTCACATAGGCCAACCAATCGGGCGTCAGGGGCGGGCGATAATAGCGATCCCAACTGGGCAAGGGCAAAACAGCCGGCACTGTGGTGGGTGTGGCATCCTCAATCCCAGCTTCAAACCCTTCTGGGTTCATAAAGAGCTCGGTCACAGGCCAATCGACCGCAAAGTCAAAAAAGCGCAGCAAGCGCTCCAATTCCTCATAGACCCGATCGCGAAGGCCAATGCGCCAGACTACCAAGCCCACCTCACCCTGCGGTGATGCCGGCGTAAAAATCACCCGCCGCATCCCTTTACGAAAGCGGAAAAAGGGCACTGGCGACCGAATGCCACTCAGGCGCTTAACCTGGCTAATCTCCATGCCAAACACAGCCGCCAGCGACGTCACACTCGTTTCGAGGTGCTGCAAACAGTCAGCCACCGCCCCCGGCTCGTTCATCACATCGTGAATCGCATACTCGGTGAGGTAGAGCGCAACCATAGCAACCTATCGCAAGGAGATACCTTCAATCATTAACGCAAAGAAGCGTCCTTACTAGCCCTTAATTACCGACTAGCCGAGTCTCAGAACGGAGTTCAGAACTGTGTGAAAATATAGAGCAAGGCAAAGAGAACAATCCAGATCACATCAACAAAGTGCCAGTAGATCTCTGCCATCTCTACACCCGTATGGGTTTCGGCGCTGTAGTGCCCCGCCCGTCGCGATCGCCACATCACGCCCAAAATCAAAAGCACCCCAACCAAAACATGCAGACCATGAAAGCCCGTCATGATATAGAAGCAATTGGCAAAGGTATTGGCCGACATGCCATAACCGAGGGTCATATACTCATAGGCTTGGCCGCCTAGGAAAATCGCTCCCATCAGGGCAGTAATGCCAAACCAGAGGCGCAGACCCTGGTTATCATTTGCCTTGATTGCCTTGCCACCGTAGTGAATCACAAAACTACTGGATACCAGAATCACCGTATTGATCGAAGGCAGCAGCAGCTCAACCTCAGTCCCTGCCGGGGGCCACTCCGCACTACTCAGCATAAAAGCAATATAAATAGCAAAAAAGCCACCAAACATCAGGGATTCTGAGGCCAAAAACGTAATCAGGCCAAACATCCGAAAGTCACCATGACCATGCTCGGCGTGGCCGGGCTCGGCAGGACTGACAACCGGCGTTTCAGAATTGGTCGCAACCATAAACACACTCGCAAAAACACAACATTCGGGCCAATACTCAAGCAGACTGCAACACCTAGCTCAATTCACCCCGTACCCGCAAAGAGCGAGGCTGCCGAAACAGCCTCAGAAAACGCATTCGCTAGGGTGAGACCGAAGGGTCGGCAACATCAATAGGCTCAATGCCTTCACCATAGGCATAGGGGCCATGGGTGACCACCGGCAATGTGTGCCAGTTTTCGATAATCGGTGGTGAGCTGGTCGTCCATTCGAGCGTCATGGCGCGCCAAGGATTACCCGTTGTTTTCGGCCCCTTGGCCCAGCTCCAAATAATGTTGATAAAGAAAGGCACAACCGACAGACCCAAAATAATTGAGCCAATTGTAATGAAGTAGTTCAAATCAGCGAACTGCGGGTCGTACATGGCCACCCGACGCGGCATCCCCTTCAGACCGAGGTAGTGCATCGGCAAAAAGGTGAGGTTAGTGCCAATCAGGGTCAAGACGAAATGGATTCTCCCCCAAGTCTCGTCGTACATCCGCCCTGTAATTTTAGGGAACCAATGATAGAGACCGGCATAGAGACCAAAGACTGAGCCACCAAAGAGCACGTAATGGAAGTGGGCAACCACGTAGTAGGTATCGTGAACATGAATATCAACAGGGGCAACACCCAGGGTTACACCGCTGAGGCCACCAATAAAAAACATCGCCAGCAGCCCGATCGCGAAGAGCATCGGCGATGTATATCGAATTTTGCCGCCCCAGAGCGTTGCCACCCAGCCAAAAATCTTGACGCCGGTAGGTACCGAGACAATCAGAGTTGAAATCGTAAAGAAGATCCGCATCCAAGCCGGCGTACCACTGGTAAACATGTGGTGCACCCAGACAAACAAACCGACGGCGCAAATCGCCAGACTGGAATAGGCAATCGCCTTGTAGCCAAAAATGGGCTTGCGGGCATGGGGCGGAATCACCTCCGACATAATGCCAAAAATCGGCAAAATCATCAGATACACAGCCGGGTGCGAATAGAACCAGAACAAGTGCTGATACATGACGACATTACCGCCAGCATCGGGGCGGAAAAATGAAGTGCCAAAGTTGATGTCAAACAGCAGCAGCACCATACCCGCTGCCAGTACCGGCGTCGAGAACAGGGCTAGTATCGAAGTTGCCAAAATCGCCCAGCAAAATAGGGGCAACTGATCCCAGCGCAGACCGGGTACCCGCAGCTTAAAGAGGGTGACGACAAAGTTGACCGCCCCCAAAATGGAGGAGGTGCCACCAAGGATAATCGCCAAAATCCACATCGACTGAGCCGTATTGGCCGTAATCAGGCTTAGAGGCGGATAAGATGTCCAACCCGACTGAGCACCACCAAAAATAAAGCTGGCTGCTAGCAACAAGCCCGAGGGCGGCAACAGCCAAAAGGCGACCGCATTCAGCTTCGGGAAAGCCATATCCCGCGCGCCGATCATCAACGGAATCAGGTAATTACCAAAACCACCGATAGCGGCGGGCACAATCCACATAAAGATCATGATGGTGCCGTGGTTGGTCAGCAGGGCATTGTAAAAATCTGGGTCGAGGAAATCAGAGTCAGGTGTGGCGAGTTCTACCCGCATCGCCATCGCCATCGCCCCACCGATGAGGTAGGCAATAAAGGCAAACACAAGGTACTGAATACCAATGACCTTGTGGTCGATATTAAAGGTGAAATAGTCGTACCACTGCCATTGCGTGGGCTGCTCGGGCAGCGGCGCGGTTGAAGGGCTAAGCGTAGCTTGAGTCATACGTAAGTTTGGGTAAAAAAGTGCAAGTTTTTAGAGAGACAGCCAGCATCTCTGCTGGCGCTATTGGAGCGGCTGAAGCTGGGTCATGGTTGCTTGAGCCATCATCGTCACTGTTTCGGCGGTGATGCCAAGGTGTTGCGCATGGGCAGCGACGGCAGTAGTTGAACTTGTCATTGAATTGCCGAGGCTGGCAAGGCGTCGGTCGTTATCCTTGCTGGCGATCATGTTTTCGGTCAGCCAATCTTGATAGGCCTCAGGGCTGTCTACCGTGACTGTGGTGCGCATCCCGCCGTGATAGCCGCCACAGAGTTCGGCACAGATGACGGGGTATTCACCCTCTTTGATCGCGGTAAAGCGGAGCTGGGTCGCTTGGCCAGGGATCGCATCTTGCTTGAGACGGAACTGAGGTACCCAGAAGGAGTGAATGACATCTGCCGCCGCCAGATTAAGCTGGATGGTTTGATTGACAGGAATGTGCAGCTCGCCAGCCAGAATATCGGTGCCTGGGTATTCAAACAACCAGGCGTATTGCATGCCGGTGACGTTAACCACGACATCAGCAGCAGTCATGCCGCCAATGCCGTAGGCCATTCCTTGGGTGCCCGCTTCGCTAGGGTCGCTATTCATCGCCATTTCGGTGGTCATGACATCGGTGGCAACGGCACCGTGGTTGTGGGTGTCAAAACCGCCCATCTCTTGATAGACCTGGACGCTGTAGATGCCGAGGGCAAAGACGATGACCGCCGGAATCAATGTCCAAAAGGCTTCGAGGGCCACATTGCCTTCGATGGGCTCACCGTCACTCTCGTCATCTTTGGGCTTGCGAAAGACCACCATGAAAACGACGATGGCACCCTCCACAATGATGAACAGCGCCGTACTGATGCCAATCATGACGCTAAAGAAGTTATCGACCAGCGGTGCCTGAATCGAGGCAGCCTCAGGCAGAAGGTTGTGATTGAGTGCAGCCCAAATACTAATGAGTGTGACGCCAACTCCAGCCACGAGGGTCAGGAGCGCGAGTGGAATTTGCTTCATGAAGGCTTCCCCCGGTGTGCAAGTGCCGTGACAGTTGGGCTATCCCCAGCTGCAGCGCCTTTATGCTAGCGGTGCGCAGCGGCGCGGCCAGGATTCCTTAGGATTTCCTTCGGTATCCGGGTCACATTTTGGCTTGAGCCACACAAGCACCGTGATGAAGCGTTTGGGTAACGGCTGCACCATCCAAACGATACCTGTGCAACCATCAGGGAATTTGAACATCACAAAGAATGTGGAGAAGCGTCCAGCCCCATGAACTGGGCGTTGCCTTAACCGGCACGACACATGACCGGCATCAATACTCTCATAAGACTTTAGTTTCACAGGCCTTTTACAGGTATCGGCATCAAAGGCTGGCCAAACTTATGCCTTATTGGCGCTTGCTGAGCGGCCTCAGCTCAGCCCACTAATTCAGCCCGTTAGTATCCATCGGTCCCATGGGCTAGCTCGGTTTGAACGTGCGCTAGCAAGGCTGTGAGATCAGCTTTGACCGAGGTGTGCGTATAGGCATCATCGGGGTGCGGCGGTTGATTGGGGCGCTGAAAGTGGGGTCGCTCGCCGTTGAGCTCACCCCACAGACAGTCTACTTGGCGCGTCAGTTCGTAGAGCAATTCGGGATTTTTCAGCAAGCGTTGCAGCATGACCTCTAGCGCCCGTAAGGGTTGATCAAGGTTATGGCTCAGGGTCGTGGTGTCATCCTCAAGCCAGCGGCAGAGCACACTCGCCAACACACCCTCGATATCGCTCAGTTGTGTCTGCACAACATTACGCAGGTGGTGCTGGGCTTGGGTCAGCACCGGAATGGGTGATTCGCCCTTCAAAAAGCCGCTACCCTCCCTCGCGATCGCCTCGGCTAGGGAGAAGGGGCGACCTTGGCGCAGTTCTTGCTGGATCGCTGCCAAGGGGTCTGCTGCGGGCGTTGGCTCCATAGGTGCCTCATTGGGAAGTCTCTACTGTAGACGCCCGCACCCAATCGTGATTAGGGATCAGACCCACTCACGTTTCATCGGGCATCAGCCAGGTCAGCTCAACAATCGTTTCTCCCTCGGGGTTACGCCAGCGCTGCCAGTGACCTTTGGGCAGGGTTTGGGCAATCGTGTTCATCGCCTTGGTGCCATAGCCGCCGGTGCTGTGGCTGTGGGTCGGTTGGCCGTCATTCCAAATGCGAAGACAGCACTGATTCTGGTCTTGATTCAAGCTGATGCTCATCGAGGTAGCTGTACCGCGTGGCGGTTGGGCATGTTGGATTACATTTTGGATCGCCTCGCGGCAAAAGCGGAGGATATCTTCGCGGGCATCGAGCCAGTCACGGCTTTTGGGCTCGTTGAGGGCATGGAGATCATCGATCGCGATCGGCAGAGTTAGCGTCTGACTGGTTTGCAGTTCCTGGACATACTGACGAATACCCTCGGCGAGGCCACCGCGTAGCCGGGGCGAGACCCCGAGCTTACCGGCCAAAAGACGCACATCGTTGAGCTGCTGACGCACACCGGTACCGACCTCAGCCAGGGTTTGGATCATCCGGTCAATACTGCGGTGGTGGGTATTGGGCAGATCGAGCTGTAAGAGTTCGAGATCATCCATAACAACCTTGAGATCCTGCAACTCGCGATCGTGAATATCAGTGGCTACCCTGTAGAGAAGCTTGCGGGCCTGCTGGATCACTGCCTCGCGTTCGGCTTGACGCAGCGCTTCGAGCTCGGCTTGCTGCTGCTGCAAACGTCGCCGATTTTGGGCCAACACCGCTATCACACTCACACTGACTGCCGTACCCACACTCGCCAACCAGGGCAACGCCAAGGGCCACAACCAGCCGCCATAGGCCAATTGCAATACGGCCCAGGCGCCGTAGAGTACCCAGATGACCCCCAGCCAGACCAAACGCCGTCGCCCACCCCAGGTGCTGAGCAAGCTGACAAGTACCAGTACCAGCCACACCGCCAGCCGGGGCAGCGGTTGATAGCGAGTATCCTGCAGAAGGCTGCTGATCACTTGGGCTTGAATTTCGACCGCCGATCGCGATCGACCATCGGCCAAGGTCATCGGAAACGTTTCGGGGTAGCCCCCGACAAAGCCCACCAAGACAATGCGACCGCGCAAGGGTTCAAGGGCCGCGTCATTGACGGGTGCGAGACACGAGTTTGAAATCCGAGGCGGACAGATATGCTCAATTGGAATAATCGGAACAGCATCATAGTGCGGTGCAAACCACAGCCCCGAACGATGGTAGTGGTAGGGCGCACCATAGCGACTAACCGCCAGGGCCTCGGCTGAGGCAAACACCTGGCTCGTGCGACTATCACGACGGATCAAGTTGGCCTCAAGCCAAGCCTGTCGCAGCACCCCCAGCGCATCCGTACGATCTTGAACAAACCCCTGTGCTGTATCCGGTGGCACCAGATAGCTCAGCTGGAGCGAGGAAAAGGGCAAAAAGTGGTTGTAGATCGTCAACTCTGGCTGACCCAGACTGAGTGTGGCTCGTGTTGCCAGCACCAAGCGACCGGCATAGACCTGCACCACCTGCCGCAGTGGCACATCCAGATCTTCGTTGCCCACTTTTTGGGGCACAACAAAGCTGCCTGGCAAATTGAGCACCACCACCCGCGCCCCTGCTTCTCCCAGCAGCCGATGGACAAGGGCGGCATAGTTCGAGCGCTCGAGCGAAAAATCAGCCCCTTGCCCGCCCGCTTCGAGCTGGCCATCAATACCGATGATCACCACATCTTCGTGGGGCTGGAGAGCCGGTAATTGCTGCCAAAGCCGTGCCTGGACTCCATTCTCGAGCTGGAGGAGGGGGCGACTGCCAGCGAGGGTAAAGACAACTGTTGCCCAAACCAGCCCCCACAGCCAGCGGTCAATCATGGGACTGGATTAAGGAGGGTATCTGTTGCCTCTACAACGTCTGCCTCTAAGACTTCGAGAACCGTAGAATCTGGGCGCGACTCGCCCCCGACACTATCACCCCCTATGGATGTACCCTCTGGCGCTGCGTTATCTGCAGGCACTACGTTGATCGTGTTGCTGGGGGCAAACGGCAGTACCGTATCCGCATTGCTCGGGGCAGCGTTGTCGGGCGGCGCACTGGCTGGCTGCAAGAGGTAGCGAATAATCTGATCACCCCGGTAGAGCGTGACACCCATCCGATCGCCCATCGGTTCGATATGCCAGGTGCCAGCATCGGTCTCAAGGGTTTGGGGTTGACCCGAAAGGGTAGCATCCAAATGAGGGCCGGAGTGCGTACGAATACGTCCCCCGTCAGTTTCGATGACCAGTTGTACCGTTGCCCCTTGACCCTGACCACTAACCACTTGGCCTGATCCCATCCATACCTTGGGCTCGGCATGGGCAGGCAAACAGATGAGGCAGGCAAGTGCAAGGACACGAAACATGGCAGCCAGGGGAATGATAGTGGGGGACATAGTCTTGTTCTACGCTACGCGTTCTCGGCGAGCCTGCCGAGGCTGTCGCTAGTGACTTCCGCTACGGCTTCGCGTAGATTACTGGTTCCTTCGACGGTGGCTCGACCCTTCGATAGTGGTTAGGTTCTTAAATCATTATCCGTCACAGTCCCATGACTAACGAAAGACAGTTAGCGAGTCGAGGCGGATAAATCCCAATACCCGCAATTGGTTTTCGGTAATTGTGAACTCCATCACCCGCGCCGTAATCCCCTGGGCTTCGAGTTGGCTTAGATCTAGAGCTTCGTTGAGGCCAGCCAAAAAGGCTTCGATAATCTCGAGCGGCACCGGTACAGCATTGAGCAAAAACTCAGTGTCTTGGAGCGTCAGCCGATTGCCAGCTTCGACAACGACTAGGGCGGTAAATTCAATATCGAGGGGTGGATCGTCATTACGGGGCTCAAGGCGGGCGGCTAAGCGAAGGCGGTTGTTCCCCAGAAACACAATCGCGGGATTCAGCAGATCGAACACCTGCGCTTCACCCCCCAACACGGGCAAGTCGGCCTGAATACCCTGAAATTGAGCCAGAATCGCCTCTGATTGCAGCGTGGCATTAATGTCCGCCTCAAGGAGCTCGAGCCGGAGGGCCGCTTGCAGGGGTTGTCGCAATTCGACGGGATTACCCAAATCAAGACTGAGTGGATCCGTTTCCAGCTCTAACACAGCAATACGGGGGTAGGGCTCAATGACAAGGCCCCGCCCCGCCAAGAGCACACGGTCGATTTCGCCTCGCAGCACTTTGGCGTTCGGTGTACTTTGCAAGCGCACCTCAAGAATCTCGGCACTATCAAGGTTTTGGCGGAGCAGATCGGTGACGGCTTGATCAGTCAGATAACCAGCGCCACCCCCCAAACCCGCGATCAGTGCTAGCAACCCCGCGATGATCTCCATAGGTTATTCGAGGCTCTCTTGGGCCAGACGCAGGGCAGTTTCAAACACAGGTAAGGGCTGAGCACCAGAAATGGGTTGACCGTTGAGGATGAAAAACGGGGTGCCCTGAATGCCGAGACCTTGACCCAGAGCTTGGTCTGCCAACACAGCTTCGGCCGCAGCTTCACTGTCGCGATCGCGATTGAACTGCTCCAGATCTAGCGCTAAGGCTGTGGCAATCTCCACAAACACCGCCTCACTGAGTTGATCGGCATTCTCAAAGAGGGCGTCATGGTATTCCCAGAACTGCCCCTGTTGCTGGGCGGCCCAAGCGGCCCGCGCCGCCGGTGTTGCTTCGGGGTGAATCTGATCGAGAGGGTAATGCTTAAAAACAAGCTGTACCTGATCGCCGTGGGCTGCCATAAATTCGTTAATCACTGCCTTCGAACGAGCACAGAACGGGCACTGAAAATCAGAAAATTCATAGAGGATCAACGTGGCGTTCTCGGCCCCCCGCACTGGCGAATCACCCACATCACGGCCCGGATCATCGACGTAGGGCAGCATCAGCTCGGCCAGCACCTGCCGTTGCGACTCAGCGGCCTGTTCTTGCTGCTGGAGTTGGTAGGCTTGCAGCGATTCGAGAATTGCCTCGGGGTTGCTGCGAATAATTTCAAGGACTTGCGCTTCAATATCTGCTGGTGCGCCTGGCTGTGGCACCCGAAAAACCCCGACCCACTCTTCCGAGCAGCCTGTGAGCAGGATTGCTGCTACACCTGCGATTGCGCTACGCCGCATCATTAGAGCCTCATTTAACAAACTACGGCGCTGAGACCGCAAACATCCCTAGAATAGCGATTTCCTCGCCGGACGTGTTTGCTCGCCAGAGTAGTCCCGA
>CAZAGN010000015.1:30372-35840 GCA_964484905.1 uncultured bacterium
TCCCTAGAATAGCGATTTCCTCGCCGGACGTGTTTGCTCGCCAGAGTAGTCCCGAGTCAGTACGCGGCCCTCAACTGACACGCTTGGGTAGGGGCTGAGGTGATCGGTTCACTGATGGTCTGAATCGGCCCTCTGGCTATAGTCCTGAGTTGTTTTAATCACGCATTAATTAATCACGAATTATTGATACAAAGAAGCCGCCTTTAGCATGTGATAGGTAATCAAAAGCTGTGTCAAGGCCAGGGGATAGCTCTGCAGCACTTCGCCTGTGGTGCCAATGACGCGGCCAATATCGGTGTTGCCATGCAGGCTACAGAATGAACCGAGGGCTGGTGCATCGTTACAGAGTAATTTTTCCAAGTCGCGCACTTGGTCTTCGTTGGCATGAGCATCGATCGCGAGCACATCCACGGGCTTACCCATGTCACGATCCAACTCCAGCCGAATCGCAGAGCCGCGATGATTGCCCTGAGCACCCAAGACGGTTGAAAAATCAGGATGGGGGATCGTCGGTCGCAATACCAGCCGTACATTGAGCATCAAGTTATTGGTGTCCGCCCCTTCAGTGGGAGGATAGAACGTAACAACAACATCGGCCCACTGTCGCTGCGGTCGAATAAATTTTTCTGAGTCTGCCTCACGGTGGGCCAGTTGCTGCCGTACCTGGGCTTCGGTATAGCCCCGCTTTTGGGTATCACGGCGGATCTTCCAGGTGGCTCGTAGGGGTTCGGGCGGTGCCAAAAACACCTTAACGTCGTAGCTTGTTCGAGTTGCCCGGCTGGCATAGCCCAGCAAGCCCTCAACAATCACATAGCGTTTGGGCTGCACATACTCCGGCACGCCAAAGGTGCCCGTACTGTGCTGATACACCGGCTTGAGAATTGGCTGGCCGGTTCGCAAGAGTGTGAGGTGCTGCTGGACAATATCGAGGTAGTTACAGTCCAGATCGAGGGCCGAAATACCTAACTTGGCCCGCTGCTCGCGATCGTAGCGGTGATAGTCATCGGTGCAAATGACCGTGACGTTCTCCTCACCCAAAATTTGGGCAATCCCTTTCGTGAGCGTGGTTTTGCCAGCGGCGCTATCGCCGACAATGCCAAGAATGATGGGGCGCTGGCTCATGCGTCGGTTGGTAATACTTTGCCCACATCGTAGCGGCAGTTGCTCACCCAACTAGCGTGGCCACGTCAGGAAATACACACTGGGCTTTACGCAGTAGCCTTCCTTATTCATACCCAGTTTCAACTAGTCAGGTCTAAAAGGATACCCTCCGAAGCGCCACAAGCCCTGGGATAGCTCTGGTAACGCCGTCTTCAAGCGCTTTAGAGCCTTGATTCACATAACTTAACTTGTAGCTGTTGCAATTTAATCGCAATAAGTTCTACGCTGTTGCTCAGAGTTGTTGAGAGTAATTCTCATAACTTCCCTATTCGACGTCACTTGGGCCTGCGTCACCGCTCCAGTGAAGCAGGCTCTTTTTTTGAACATTGTTTGTTGCATTAGCAGGTAATTATGGCCGCAATTGGACTTTTCTTTGGCACACAGACCGGGCAAACCGAGATGATTGCCGAACAAATTCAAGGGGCTTTGGGTAAAGGCAATGTCGATTTAGTCGATGTCGCTAAGGCCAGTCCTGAAGATCTCAGTGCCTATTCCTATCTGATATTGGGGTGCCCCACCTGGAACTCCGGTGAACTCCAAGCCGACTGGGATAGCTTTTTGCCTGAATTGGATGATCTAGACCTCAGTGGCAAAACAGTTGCCTGCTTTGGTCTGGGTGATCAAATTGGTTATGCCGACTACTTCCTCGATGCGATGGGGATGATTGCCGAGAAGGTGCTGGAGCGCGGCGGCACGCTAGTTGGGCAATGGTCGCTGGATGGCTATGACTTTAGCGAGTCGAAGGCCGTGATGGACGGCAAGTTTGTCGGTCTCGCGATCGACGAAGATAACCAGTCTGATCTCACCGCCAGTCGGATTCAAGCCTGGGCACAACAGCTCAAGCCAGCTTTTGGTTTGGCCTAAGGGGTGATTTGACCCAGCTGATGGTTGTTTGACTGCGCATCACTGCCGAGATTAAGCAACCATCGCGCAAACCATGGTCTACACGTTGCCCTGCCCAAAAGTCAGCTCGAATATCGCATCGATTTTGTCTTTAGCTACAGGAGGAGTAACCATGCAAGCCTACGGTTCACCAGCCGTTTCCTATGAGTGGTACGCGGGTAATGCGCGTTTTGCCAATATGTCGGGTCTTTTTATTGCGGCCCATGTTGGCCAGGCGGCCCTGACAATGCTCTGGGCGGGATCGTTTACGCTCTTTGAGCTCTCGCGCTTTGTTACTGATCAGCCCATGGGTGATCAAGGCTTAATTCTTTTGCCACACTTGGCTACCTTGGGTTGGGGTGTCGGTGAGGGCGGACAGATTATCGATACCTATCCCTACTTTGTAATTGGCATGCTACATCTAATTGCCAGCGCGGTTCTCGGTGCGGGTGCCCTTTTTCACACTATCGGTGCGCCAGCTGATCTCAAAGACACGACCGGTCAGGCGCGCCGCTTTCATTTTGAGTGGGGAGAACCAAAGCAATTGGGTCTGATTCTCGGTCATCACCTTCTGTTCTTGGGCGTTGCCGCGCTTCTTTTTGTTGCTAAGGCCACGATGTGGGGCGGCTTGTATGATGCCGCAAGTCAAACGGTACGCCTTGTCGAAACCCCAACCCTTGATCCGTTGGTCATCTATGGCTACCAAACCCACTTTGCCAGCATCAATAACCTTGAAGATCTCGTGGGGGGTCATGTCTATGTTGGTACTATGCTGATTTTGGGTGGCGTCTGGCACATTATTGTGCCACCCCTGGGCTGGGCGCGGCGGGTGCTTAAGTTCTCAGGCGAGGCGATCTTGTCCTATTCTTTGGGTGGCATTGCGTTGGCTGGTTTTGTCGCCACTTATTTCTGTGCCGTTAATACCCTGGCCTATCCAGTTGAGTTCTACGGTGAGCCGCTCAAGGTGATGTTTGGCGTCACACCCTACTTCTCGGATGGAGCAAAGTACGTCAATTCGGCGCATTCAGCCCGCTGCTGGTTAGCCAATGCTCACTTTTTCCTCTCGTTTTTCTTCCTCCAGGGGCATCTCTGGCACGCGCTGCGGGCAATGGGTTTCGATTTTAAGCGGGTCGGTAAGGCGATTAGTACTATTGGTGCTGTCGAAAGTACAACGCGCTAGCGTCGCGATCGCGAATCCGACTTAGCACCCAGTCCCATGTCCAAGGCCTAAACTATTTCCAGGGCCTAAACTATTTTCAATGCTGATAACGCCGGCAGATGCTGGCGTTATTTGGGTTGGGCCGGCCCAACCAACGTTGGTGCGCAAGTCCGAAGCCCTGCCAGCGCCAAACTGTGCTTCAATCCAATACATTAATCGTCAATCAAGCCCACATTTGCCGTAGGTGACGTGATGAGTTGGTTCGCAGCCGGGTTAGTGTTTTTGGGAATAGGGTTGCCTGCGTTAGCAGCCGAGCCCCTCACGCTTGAATGCGACATCGTGATTGTCGGTGGTGGCTTGGGCGGTGTCGCTGCTGCTTACGACAGCCTGCACCTGGGCAACACGGTCTGCATGACCGAAATTACCGACTGGATTGGCGGTCAAGTCAGTGCCCAAGGGGTATCGGCGTTAGACGAGCGACCCTTACAGCGCAACGATGATATTTTTCCGGCGGCCTATGCAGAGTTTCGCCGCCTTGTCCGGGCTGAGTATGGCGGTAACCCTAACCCTGGCAACTGCTGGGTGAGTGTGCTGTGTTTCTCACCCCAAGTGGGGCATCAAGTATTGCTGAAGATGCTGGATCCCTTTTTGGTTTCGGGGCAACTCCAGCTCTTTACCGATACAGCGGTTTCCTGGCTAGATACTGACGAGAGTTTCATTACCTCTGTTGAGGCAGTACGCAATATTCCCCGCCGTCCTGAGCTAGCCGGGGGGCGGCGCGGCGACCTCTCAACTTACATTTGGGAATTTTATGACCCAGAGCCGAGTGAAGACTGGGATAAGCAACTGATTACCTTTGTGCCACCCGCCGAGCGCACCACAGACGCAGTACCCTGGGTTGTTATTGATGCAACCGAGACCGGTGAGCTCTGGCCCCTGGCCGGGGTACCGCATCTAACGGGTACAGATGATTTCACAACGTTCTGGGAACCCTCAGCCAAGTCTGAATCCACGCCTTACTGTACTCAGGGCTTCACCTATACCTTCGTGATCGAGCGAACGCCGACACCGTGGCCGGCGATTCGGCCCGACTTTTATAACGAGCCTGAGCATGGCCGCTATTACAGCTTTGAGCAATTGCGCTTTAACTTCTACAACGTCTTTTCTTATCGGCGCATCCTCGGTGTGGGCGGTAACCCCGGTACCTTGGCGGATACCCAAGAATCGATCGCGATCGGCGATCAGTCGATGCAGAACTGGACCTGGGGTAACGATTGGCGGATCTCCACTGCCGATACTAATTTGATTCTGACCAACGCTCAGTTAGAAGCCATGGGGCACCTAGAGCGGGGTCAGTGGCGGGGTGGTTTGCGGCGCGAAGCCCTAGCTCGGGGCGAAGATCATGCCTTGGGTTATTTTTATTGGCTGCTGGTCGGCACCACCGACTTTTTATTGGCTGATTTGCCAGAATTCGAGAAGAATCAGTACTTTCACTATCGCTTGATGACTGGCGCCGATTCCCCCATGGGAACCGCTAGCGGTCTCTCACGCTACCCTTATATCCGCGAAGCACGCCGCTTGCTCGGGCGACCGAGTATCGCTCATCCCGAGGGCTTTTTGGTTTACGAAAGTGACGTTTCTGCGGATCCATCTGAGTGGGATCGGCAGCGACCCTTTATCTTCTTCGATAGTTTGGGGGTCGGTCAGTACCCGATTGATTTTCATGCCTGCGTCTTGCCCGAAAACTTTGAGCCCGATCCCACCGACATCGACTATGAAGGCGTAATTCTCAGCTATCCCTACCAAATCCCTCTGCGGGCCTTGATTCCCCAGCGCATTGATAACCTTTTAGCAGGCAACAAAAACATTGCTGCTACTCATATCGCGGCGGCCTCCTATCGGGTGCATCCGGTTGAGTGGGCGATTGGTACAGCGGCTGGTCATGCGGCCAGCTATGCCATCGAGCACGGTGTGATTCCGGCCGATATTCCGACCCTTGAGGATAGGGATCACTTGCTGGCCTTGCAAGCTCAGGTTGAGGCAGCCGGAAATCCGATTACGTTCCCCGGAACCACGATCTTTGAAACTACTTGGGCCGAGTCACGATGATGCAGGTGCTGGGCTTGATCGGGAGTTTGATTCTCGCGCAGGCTGTACAAGCGCAGACCAATCAGCCGGCTGAGGCTTGGCAACGGCTACGCAATCAGCCCCATTTGCAGCACGCAACCGTGAGCTTTGCCCTACGCGATCTGGAAAGTAATGCCCT
>CAZAGN010000015.1:35940-37510 GCA_964484905.1 uncultured bacterium
CCCCAAGTCGCGATCGTGGGGAGTGGCGATCCGACCTTGGGCAGCCCCCAGATCGCGGGCAATCCCAATACGGCGACCCTGTTGCGAGGGATGGTGCAGGCAATTCAGGCAGCCGGAATTAGCCAAGTCGGCAGCTTGATGGCCGATAGTAGCGCGATCGCGATCGAACCTGTGCCCCGCTCTTGGACTTATGACGACATCGGCAACTACTACGGCGCCAGTGTTACGGGACTGAACATCAACGACAACCTCTACGCGCTCTGGTTTCGTCCGGGCGCTGTGGGTGAGGCAGCCACCATTATCCGTACCGAGCCGCCCATGCCCTGGCTGCGCTTTGAAAACTTCATGGGCACTGGCACTGCCGATTCGGGTGACCAGGGCTATATCTTCGGCAGTCCGGGCGATCCGGCGCGCTTGCTACGGGGCACTATTCCTGCCGGCTCAGAGTTTGAAATCTATGGCTCTCTGCCCAATCCGGCTGATGCCCTTCTGCGTTGGCTTGAGGTTGAACTGAACCAAGCAGGGATTAGCGTTGGTGAGCGTCAGGTGAGCGCAACGCCCCTAACGGGTGCCGTAATCTGGCAGCACAGTTCGCCGACCCTAGCGGCCATTGTCGAGTTTACCCTGCGCGCCAGCATGAACCTTTATGCCGATACGCTCTTGGTTTTGGCAGCGCAGCAAGAACGCCCTGTGGTTATCGATTGGCCAAGTGCGACAGGTACCGTCCGCACCTGGCTGGAGCGCGAGGGCCTGACGACAGTGGGTCTGCGCCTGGAAGATGGCAGCGGTCTGTCTCGGCGCAACCTGGTTACTGCCGCTGCCATGTCGGACCTGGTGGCCTACGCCACTCGCCAAAGTTGGTGGAGTACCTATCAGGTGGGCCTGCGCAGTTCTGGCGGTCAACTGCGACCCGAGGGCTCCGTGCGCGGTAAAAATGGTTTTATTGCGGGTGTACGAACCCTATCGGGGGTGATTCAAACGCGCAGCCAACGCACCTATGCCTTTAGCCTGCTGATCAATCACTTTCAGGGCAGCATTGCCCAGGCTGATGCGGCGATGAGTGAATTTCTGGATGTCATTTGGGAGCAGTACTAACTGGGTATCAAAGGCCAGCTACGGCGAGGTCGGCCCTAGTTCGCATTCGGGGCTAAAGATAAACGCCGGGAGTTAAACGTTAAACTGGATTAGCAGACCGCTTAGGAATTATGGCTGATACATTTTCGTTTGACGTAGTCAGTGAGTTCGACCGCCAAGAACTGGTGAATGCTGTCGATCAAAGCCTGCGCGAAATTAACACCCGTTACGATCTCAAAGACAGCAAGAGCGAGCTGAATCTTGAGGAAGCAACCCTCACAATCCTGACCAATAACGAAATGTCACTAAACGCGATTCAGGATATTTTGCGGGGCAAAGCGAGCAAGCGGGGTCTGTCACAAAAGATTTTTGATTTTGGCACCCCCGAAACGGCCGCTGGTAGTCGCTTACGTCAGGTTGTCACCCTCCGTAAAGGGATCGAGTCAAACCTTGCCAAACAGATCAGCAAGCTGATTCGTGACAGTCTTAAAAAGGT
>CAZAGN010000015.1:37610-40901 GCA_964484905.1 uncultured bacterium
TGCAGATAAAACAACTGGTCGGATTCCGAGCCGATTTGGACACCAAAGCAGGGCTCAAGCTCAAAGCCCAGACCGCCAATGCGGAAAAACTGCAGCCGGTAGGTATCCTCGCTAAGGGCCTCTACCTTAAGGGGCCGAAAACAGCGCTGCACCCACTCTTGATGCTTGTAAAGGTAAGCAGCGAGGGGCGGAATCTCGGTCGTCATATCCACACTGCCGTTTTGGGTTGTGGTGATATGAACCTGATCCGGCTTAGCGGCGCTTTTGGAGCTGGCGATAGACATCGTTTAGATCCACAGTGTGATGAGCAAGAGCAACGAGGCAGTGGTACCAGAGATCGGCCATTTCACTGGCGATCGCGAGGGGGTCATCGTCTTTAACCGCCATCACGACCTCGGCGGTTTCCTCACCGAGTTTTTTGAGGATGGCGTTATCCCCTTTAGCCAGTAAACGGTTGGTATAGGAGTCGGGCTTCGGGTTAAGCTGCCGATCGCGAACCACCGCAAACACCTGCGACAAGGTATCCGCCAGTGTAGCGCTGGCAACAGCCTCCCCTTGGGGGAAGCGGGAGAAGAAACAACTGCGGCTTCCCGTATGACAAGCGACATCGCCCACTTGCTCTACACTCAGCAGCAGCGTATCGTGATCGCAATCGACCGTAAACTGGCGCACCTTTTGAATGTGCCCCGAGGTTGCCCCCTTATGCCAAAGGGCTTGGCGCGAACGACTCCAAAACCAGGTTTCACCTGTCTCCAGGGTCTTCGCGATCGACTCGCGATTCATCCAGGCCATCATCAAGACCGCCCCATCGAGGTAGTCCTGCACAATCGCCGGAATTAATCCCTGCTCATTAAAGCGCAGCGTATCAAGCTCAACACTACCCATATCACACCGTTATTAGACGCCATCCTGGCACGACTCCTGCCCCGATCACGTAATGCAGACTACAGAAGCAAAGCCAAACTTTCTTCAGCTTAGATCAGGGCCTAGCCCGAAATCGCCAGTAATTCGCCGCGAACCTTATGCTCGGCCTGAGCCGTTGCTAAGGCAGACGCGACCGCCTCAAAGCCAGTACCCCCATCACTGTTACGGGCGGCAACTACTTGCTGTGGCGAAATGGCGGCATAAATATCGTTGGCAAAGGCCGGATGAAAAGCTTGCCAGCGCTCTAGGCTCAGATCCTTCAGTAAGATGCCCTCGCTGAGGCAGGTTTTTACAATCAGGCCCACCTGCTGGTAGGCTTCCCGAAAAGGAATCCCCTGACGCACCAGATAATCGGCCACATCGGTCGCATTCGCGAAATCAGTGGTGACAGCGGTTGCCAGGCGCTCCACATTAATCCGAATGCCATCGCGCAGCATAATCAGCATCGCCTCCAGACACATCTGCACCGTATCAATCGAGTCAAATAAGCCTTCTTTATCTTCTTGGAGGTCTTTGTTATAGGCCAAGGGCAAACCTTTGAGGGTAACCAGCAAGCCCTGAAGATTACCAATCACCCGCCCCGACTTACCGCGAATTAACTCCGGCACATCAGGGTTTTTCTTTTGGGGCATCAGGCTTGAGCCGGTCGCACAGGCATCCGTAAGGCTAATAAAGCCAAATTCCTGCGACGCCCAGAGAATCAGCTCCTCCGAAAGGCGACTGAGGTGAATCAAAATCAGACTGGCGGCGGCATGAAACTCGACTACATAGTCGCGATCGCTCACGGCATCGAGGCTATTGCGGCTGATGTCATCGAAGCCCAATAACCGCGCCGTGTAGAGGCGATCAATCGGCAACGTTGTGCCTGCCAAGGCCCCCGACCCCAGTGGACAGATATTGGTGCGGTGGCGCACATCAATGAGGCGCTGATCGTCGCGATCGAGCATCGCCACATAGGCCAACAGATGGTGCGCCAAACTAACCGGCTGCGCCCGCTGCATATGCGTATAGCCCGGAATCAGTGTTTGTACATGCTCAGCCGCCAACGCCAGCAGCACCGCCTGTAAATGCCAGAGGGTCTGCCGCAGGCTATCAATATGGTGACGCAAAAAGAGCCGCAGATCGGTACCGACTTGGTCATTTCGCGATCGGGCTGTATGCAGCTTTTTGCCCGTATCGCCAATCAACTCAATCAGGCGACGCTCAACGGCATAATGCACATCTTCTGCATCCGGCTCAGGCGTGAATGTGCCGGCATCATAATCAGCCTTGATTTGGTCTAGACCCGCCATAATCTGTTCGGCTTCAGCAACACTGATAATGCCGCAATAGCCCAGCATCTCAGCATGCGCCCGCGAACCCTGCACATCAAAGGGCAACAAGCGCCAATCAAAACGAATGCTGGCGTTGAACTGCATAATCATTGGGTGCAGGCTGCCTTCGAAGCGCTGACTCCAGGGTTGCGTCGCCATAGGTGTCCTTAAAGACTGTCCTTACGGTGCCCCATTCCTGGCCCAGACACAAGCCTGGATCGATCTTGAATGAGTTCGCTCCGACCCGAACAACAGCCTACGCACAGTCAACTGCCGCTAGAGGGGTGGCAGCGTGATTGACTGCGAGCACCCTCAAACTATCGCCCTCAAACCCCCGCCTGAAATCAACGTCCTAAAATGAGCCCCCTAAAATCGACCAAACCGCAAGCGTCCCTGGGTTCAAGCCTCACCCACGCCCCAAACCCCACACCGTTACCCAGCCCAAAAAATCCCGCTCATTCCCCCAGCCGCACCGTCAACGACACCCCCAGCTCCAGTGGCATCTCCTGCAAGCTACTGCGCAATACCACCTGCTCACGGGCATCGGCATAGCAATCGGCCATAATCTCCGCCAAGTACAGCCTCAAGCTCGGACTGTCCGCATCCCGCAGTTGCTGCCGAAAACTAGCGATCTCGGCTTGCCAGTGATTCTCGTTTCGCGATCGCTCCGCCTCCCAATAGCTCAGCTTCAGCCCATGCTCAAGCAACCGCGTTAACAGACGTTTAACAGCGGTCGTTCCCGCTTACCCAAGTCAACAATCTCCGCCAGCACATGCGCCCAATCCAGCTCGGTGGTGGCCTGGGTTTTTAAGGCGGCTGCCGTTTGCTCCAGCCAAGCATGATAATCCTGCTCATACAGTGTTGTGTGAGGGGTTGTCATAGGCGCATCCTCTGGCTGCTCCCAGTCTAGGCAGTTTCGCCCCACACCTGCACCCCCTGCCACAATTGAGCCATCACCCCCAAGTCACGGCGCTACGGTCGTCCTCGCTATGTCCGATCTCAACCAAGACATCAAAGATCTCCTCATCGGTCTTGATCGCAAGCTCGATCACTT
>CAZAGN010000016.1:0-37336 GCA_964484905.1 uncultured bacterium
ACATGCAAAAACCGCACCACCGCGCTCACCCCTGTCACTGCCCCCTAGGATAGCGTTGCCCGGAGGAACTTAATATCTGCCAGCAATCCTGATAAACACGCGCATCGGCTAATGTCCGGACTCTTGAGTAAACTAGACCGCGATTAACTTCTCGCGGCTAATCACCTGCAAAATACTCATCTGCTGAATCCGCTGAAACTCTTTGCTACTGCGATCCGCTAAGTGCAAAACCCACGGCAGACGACAAGCGCTAAAGCCGCTGGCCGGATGCAATTGAGCCAGGTGGTAGGTTTGGATCGCCAGTACCTCTAAGGGGGTTTCACCGTGGGCGTGGACAACTCGTAGAGGCCGTGCACTACCCAGCTTGGCACTCACCGATTGGCTGGTCATCAAAATAAAAGAACGCTCCTCTGGCTCAAAAAAGACACTGCCCAACGGAGCATCCCGGTAGGCATCACCGCTGAGATAGCCCATCCGTCCAGCACCACTTTTGCGCACGCTAAGCACGTCAACGGCAATATTTTTGGCACCAAGATTAGCAAGCGTGGGCTCAAACTCATTCGCCTGCACCAGCCCATCTCGCATCAAGAGCAGCTTGCGGGGATACGTGCCGCAGATTTGATGGTACTTCAGCACCAACTTCGAGACTGTTTGCCAAATGGCTGCGCCCGAAAAGGTCTCACCTCGCTGTACGTCTGGTAACTCCCAGCCCAGGCTTTGACCGTTGGCAAGGACGGCAAAGGCTGAGGTGCCATAATACAGTTCGCGATTCGTGCCCGTATCAAAGCCAATAACCAGATCGGCAACGTCGGGACGGGCAAACGGCTTTAGGTGTACTGGCTGCCAACCTGCTTTGCAGAGCAGGCCTAGTGTCACATTCATGGCCTTGTATTGATCGGCCTTCGGCAAGGGCACGATGAACTGTGTGGCAATCCCCGCTTGCAAGGCCTGATTGCGGAGGGCTTGCTTCCGGGCTTGGGTCGTTCGCTCCATCACTACCAGTACGGTCTTAATTCCTTCTACTGCCCAGGTTTGCCAAAAGATTTGCTGATCCAGATCGCCATCAGGAAAGTCCTGGCTTGTGCGGTAAGAGTCTAGCCTCAGTTCAACCTGATTCGCTTTGGCAATATCATCCAGGCAGCGACGCACGGCTTCGGGGTAGCGGCGGGCAGCGGTGAAGAGATTAAGACAACCAAACTGAAGTTCGCCTACGGTGGCACAGCCCTTAGTCCGAACCTGGGCCACCTTCTTGATGGGCTGATTGTGGGCCGCTAGTAGCTGGGCAGCTGGGAGCTGAAAGCCAGAGACTGACAGCGGTTGTGCCCTTGTTGAGAGGCGGTAAATACGCTCAAAAATCAGTTGGGCCGCTTTTTGAGCCTCTGTGAGACGTTCACTAAGCTTGAGGCGAATAGCGCGAAACACCGAGGCTACTTCGCCTGTGGCATCAGGAATCTGGGCGAGCATATCCATGGTCAGGCTGGGGCTGACTCGTTGGGATAGGTGCGGTAGCCGCTGGGCTGGGCTCCGCTGCACGGACTTTACGTAAATGACTCGTGAGGTTGTGATATCGCGTTCTGAAGCTCCTTTACGTCGGTGATACTCAGCTAAACTGACATTCCCGGCTTGCACCTGTTCAGGAGACTCATCGGAACTATCAAGGTAGCGCCAAGTGCGGTAGTCGTTGGTATCGGATTCACGGTAGGTATTGCGTACGTAGCTGACGGGGCAATCGGGGTAGCGTTCAAGCCACTGCTCTAATGTCCAGGGGGTTTGAAAGCGGAAGTGAACATCGATATCGAGAAAGAGTTGGCCTTTAGGATCAATGTGGATATCGAAGCGACGTCCCCGCTGTACTGCCCAGCCCTCCCCCATGTGATCCAGACCGGCGTCTCCTTTAACAGTCCACAGCAAACCGCCTTCACTGGCCCGACTAACTTCGGTGGTTTTCCAAAAAATACGCCTCAGGTGGTACTCCAGCAGTCGGCGCTCCAAAGATTCCAG
This sequence comes from uncultured bacterium, assembly GCA_964484905.1. Classification (GTDB taxonomy): domain Bacteria; phylum Cyanobacteriota; class Cyanobacteriia; order Thermostichales; family PCC-7336; genus CAZAGN01. The sequence continues at coordinate 2,002 of CAZAGN010000016.1, forward strand.
GGCTTGCCGCTCGGCAGGTAATGACGGTTGTAAGGGGTAGGCTGTTACGCCCAGAGTTAGGTGCCAGCCATCGCCTTGGGTATTCTCAATGGGTGTTTTTGTGATGATCGTGTTATCCAGACGAACCGCTGGCAGGCCAAGCTGGTAACACACGCTTGCCAGGGCTTTCTGTTCTTTGCCTGGCTCGGGGGGTGTGGCAAACTGGCACTGATAACTGCAAACACTCAAATCCTGAGAACTCAGTTGCTTGACAAAAAAACGGTTTAGTACCAGTGACTGGGGTTGCAGGGTATCACCTAAGGCATTTTCTGGCCCATTCATGACTTCTCCCCCCTCCCCAGTAGCGACAGTAGGCACGAACTGCCGATGACCTTGACAGCATAGCAATAACGAAACTGTTACTGCCAAGATCACCGTGTATTACGCGGTGGCGATCGTGAATGGAGGGAGTTTATTGGCTTAACCAGGCTGTCATCGCCGCTTGCCAGACCGTTTGCACAGCGATGTTTTGCGCCTTCGCAATCGCGACACAGTCCCGAAATTCTGGCTGGGCGTTGACAATTTGCTCGTAGCGGCGGGCAACTTTGATCGTGACGGTGCCGTAGGGGGTGCTGACCGGTGTAAAGCGGCGATCTAAGACAGCGCGTTCTTGGCGGCTGCGGCGAATGCCGAGGGTGCTGGTTTCCCGAAAGATAATGTCTTCGCAGGTTTCGCTGATATGGAGTGGGCAGACGACACTCAAAAGCGTGCCAGGGCGGTTTTGCTTCATGATCACGGTCTGGCTAAAGACATCGTGGGCCCCAGCCTCGAGCAAAAGCCCCTGCACATAGCCCACCACTTGGGGGTTGAGATCGTCAATTTGGGTTTCTAAGAGCATCACGGTTTCGACGGCCTGCTCGCCGCTCGCCTCACCAATCCAGAGCCGGACTACATTCGCGATCGCGAGATCGCGGCTACCCGCGCCAACACCCACCATCTGCACCCGCATGGCCGGGCATTCGCCAAAACTACTGGCCAAGGTCACGGCTAAGGCGGCCCCAGTCGGGGTCACCAACTCACTGTCAATGCCGTTGCTAAACACCGGCACATTGTATTGCTGCCACAACTGCATCACCGCTGGCACCGGCACCGGCAAACGTCCATGGGCCGCCCGCACCCAACCACCGCCAATCGGGTGGGGTGAAGCCAGCAAGCGATCTAACTTCAGCCAAGCCATCCCCAAACAGGTGCCGACAATATCGACAAGCGCATCGACGGCACCAACTTCATGAAAATGGACTTTCTCGAGGGGCACGCGGTGAACGCTCGCTTCGGCCTCACCCAAAGCGCGAAACACCGCCAGACTGCGCTCAAATACGGGCTTAGGCAGATCGGCTTTTTCGAGGATGGCGACAATCTCGGGCCAATGACGGGCTGGTTGCTCGGGTGGCATATCTACCAAAACCTGGGTGGCTGTGACGCCCTGCCGCTCGACGGTTTGAATGCGCAATTCCGCTGCCAAGCCCAGGCGATCCAGATGACTTTCGAGGTAGTCACGCGGCACACCACAATCCAGCAACGCCCCGAGGCACATATCCCCCGCGACACCGGCTGTACAGTCGAGATAGCCCAGACGCATGATCGCTCTCCTTTCGGGGGAATTGCCCCTTTCCGATACAATAGCTAAAAGCCAAAGTTCCAGGAATTTTCCATGAGTTCTGAAGATATTCTCGCCCGTGTCAGCAAAATTGTCGTTGACCAACTCTCGGTTGATGCCGCCCAAGTGACCCCCGAAGCCAACTTCCAAAACGATCTGGGTGCTGACAGTCTCGATACGGTTGAGTTGGTGATGGCCTTTGAAGAAGAGTTCGGCACCGAAATCCCCGATGAAGAAGCCGCCAACATCCTGACCGTGCAGAACGCGGTCGATTACATCCTCGAAAAGTCCCAAGCCGCTGCTTAGCGAATGTGATTCAAAACCATGGCAATGTCAGGTAAACGGGTCGTCGTGACAGGGTTGGGGGCAGTGACCCCCATCGGCAATACGGTTGCTGCTTACTGGGAAGGGTTGATGGCCGCCAAAAACGGTATCGGCCCAATTACTCAGTTTGATGCGTCGCGCCATGGCTGTCGGATTGCGGGTGAGGTCAAGGGCTTTGAGGCCACTGACTATCTAGATCGTAAAGAGGCGAAACGGAATGATCGCTATGTTCATTTCGCGATCGCCGCCGCTCGCCAAGCCCTTGATGATGCTGGCTTTGCCATTGGGGCCACGAATGCCGAGCAAGTCGGTGTCATTGTCGGTACGGGTGTCGGTGGCATCCGGGTTATGGAAGATCAGCAGACGGTTTACCTCACCAAAGGCCCCGATCGCTGTAGCCCCTTCATGGTGCCGATGATGATCGCCAATATGGCAACGGGTCAGGTCGCCATCCACGTGGGCGCCAAAGGCCCCAGCGGTTGTACTGTCACAGCCTGTGCTGCCGGAGCCAATGCCATTGGCGATGCCTGCCGCATTATTGAGCGGGGCGATGCCCAGGCAATGCTGGCGGGCGGTGCCGAAGCAGCGATTACACCCCTGGCCATTGCTGGGTTTGCCTCGCTGCGGGCGCTCTCGACCCGCAACGATGATCCGCTCCATGCCAGTCGCCCCTTTGATCGCGATCGCGACGGCTTTGTCATGGGCGAAGGTAGTGGGATGCTCCTGCTCGAAGAACTGGAACACGCGCTGGCGCGGGGCGCTCATATCTATGCCGAGCTGGTCGGCTATGGCCTGACCTGCGATGCCTACCACATCACGGGTCAACCGCCCGGGGGTGAAGGGGCAGCGCGCGCCATTCGCCTCGCCCTCAAAGATGCTGGCCTTAGCCCCGAGCAAGTCAGCTACATCAACGCCCACGGCACCAGCACACCCCTCAATGACCCCACCGAAACGGCGGCGGTGAAGTCTGCCCTGGGTGCGGTCGCTCAAGCCGTGCCCATGAGCTCCACCAAGTCGATGACTGGGCACTTACTTGGCGGTTCAGGCGGGATCGAAGCCGTGGCCAGTGTTTTGGCAGTGCAGAACGATCGCTTGCCACCGACAATTAATCTCGAAAATCCGGATGAGGGCTGCGACCTCGATTATGTTGCCCATACCAGCCGTGAAGCGCCTGTGGAAGTGGCATTGTCGAATTCCTTCGGCTTTGGTGGCCACAATGTGACCCTGGCCTTCCGTAAGTATCGCGGCGCATGAGCACAGCAGCTACGGCCACGATCGCGAGCGGCGGCACACTCCAGGGCAGCATCGTCATCCCCGGCGATAAATCGATCTCCCACCGCGCCTTGATGTTTGGTGCCTTTGCCAGCGGTGAAACCGTTATTGAAGGCATTCTGACGGGGGCCGATTGCCAAAGTACCGCCGCCTGTTTGCGAGCCTTAGGTGCCGAGATTAGTGAGCTCAGGCCTGAGAAGGTCATTGTCCGGGGGCAAGGTCGCCTCCAAGAGCCGCTTGATATCCTTGATGTCGGTAACTCGGGCACAACGATTCGGTTGTTGATCGGTGCTTTGGCGGCACAACCCGACTGTTTTTTTGCGGTTACGGGTGATGCTTCCCTGCGATCGCGACCGATGCAGCGCGTCGTCCAGCCGTTGCAGGCCATGGGTGCACAAATCTGGGGTCGTACGGGCAGCGAACGCGCCCCCTTAGCCATTCAGGGCCAACGCTTGCAAGGGCGGCATTACACCTCGCCCGTCGCCTCCGCCCAAGTGAAATCCTGCCTGTTGCTGGCGGGGCTCTATGCCGATGGCATTACGAGTATTACCGAGCCCAGTCGCTCGCGTGACCACTCCGAGCGGATGCTGCGCGGCTTTGGCGCCACCGTTGAGGTTGACGGTACCACGGTCAGTATTCGCGGCGGCCAAGCCCTAATCGGCCAACAGGTCGTTGTCCCGGGTGACATTAGCTCGGCAGCCTTCTGGCTGGTGGCCGGTGCCCTCGGCGGTGATCTCGAAGTTCGCAACGTCGGTATTAACCCGACCCGTACGGGTGTCTTGGATGCCCTCGCCCTCATGGGGGCGCAGATTGAGTTGCTCAATGTCCGCGAAATTGCCGGTGAGCCCATTGCCGATCTGCGCGTCCAAACCAGCCAGCTCAAGGGCTGTCAGTTGGGGGGCGAGCTCATTCCCCGCGCCATTGATGAGATTCCGATTTTGGCAGTGGCTGCCTTGTTTGCCGCAGGTAAAACAACAATCCGCGATGCCGCCGAACTGCGCGTCAAAGAAAGTGACCGCCTGGCCGTAATGGCACGAGAACTGACGAAACTGGGGGCTCGGATCACCGAATTGCCCGATGGTCTCGAAATTGAAGGTGGCCACCCCCTCACCGGTGCAACCGTCGCCGCCCACCACGACCACCGTATTGCCATGAGCCTCGCGATCGCGGCCCTCCATGCCAAGGGCGAAACCACTATCGAAGGCGCTGAGGCCATTGCTGTCTCCTACCCCGATTTTCTGGCCACCCTCGAACGCCTGCGACACCCGTGATCCCCAGTCGTCCGACTCTGAGCTTGCCGATTGCAGCCGACAGTGACCCGATCCTGCGCACCATTGCCCAGCCTCTTGCCCCCGCGCAAATCCGACAAGCCGAGGTGCAGCAGTTCTTAGGGGCGATGTTGGCAACGCTGCGGCAACGGCAGGGTGTGGGTCTCGCGGCGCCCCAGGTTTACCGACCCTGGCGCATTGTCATGATTGAATGCGACAACAATCCCCGCTATCCCGAGGCCGAATCGGTACCGCTCCAGATTTGGCTCAATCCCGAAATCCTGGCCGTCTCTGCCGAACGCTGCGGCTTTGTTGAAGGCTGCCTGAGTGTAGCTAACCAACGCGGCGAAGTCTGGCGGCCGACCCAAATCGCGATCGGGGGCTATGACCCAACAGGCGAGTATCACACAGGCGAGCTCTCTGGCTTTGCCGCCCGCGTCATCCAGCATGAGATCGATCATCTGAACGGTATTCTGTTTACAGATTATGGGTCAGGGTGTTCGTAACGTCATAACGCTGTTCAATCCAAGTACCTTAGGCAGCAGCTAATGACCACCACTCGCGATCGCGAGCCAGAAATCAGCCTCTCTGCAGCCATCTCTGCGGTTGCCCTCAAGCCCACTCAATTAAGCCGCGCCCGAATGGTCGCCCAAGCGGCGGCCGCTAACGCCTCAGGCGTTTGAGTTGCATCGAGGCGGCTAATTCGGCTGGGTTCCTGCTGTGCCAAAGTCGCAAAGCCTGCGTACAGCCGCTCATGAAAACTAATATCAGTCCGCTCAAGGCGATCGCGAGCCTGTCCTAACCGCCCTAACCCCACCGCCACCGGCAGATCAAGCCAAAGCGTACAATCGGGCCGCAAGCCCCCGGTCGCCACTTGGTTTAGGTGCTGGATTAGCGCTAAATCTAGGCCGCGCCCATAGCCCTGATAGGCCACCGTCGAGTCGGTATAACGATCACAAATCACCAGTTGCCCGGCAGCCAGAGCGGGCCGAATGACCTGGGCCACATGCTCCGCCCGATCAGCGGCATACAGCAATAGCTCTGTGGTCGCCGCCATCTCCGCCCCTGCCAGCAACAGTTGCCGAATACTTTGCCCCAGCGCCGTACCGCCCGGTTGCCGCGTCAGACACACGCCATACCCTGCTGCTTCGGCCAGAGTTTTCAGGCGGTGCGCCAAGGTCGTCTTACCCGCGCCTTCGCCCCCTTCGAGGGTAATGAACATGCACTCGCCCTAAAACCAAGCAGTATCGCACACAGCGACTGCGACTAGACCTCAGGGGCTTGGCTGCGCATCGGTTAGGTCTTGGGCAGAGACATAAATAGTTTTGGCCGCTGACAAAATATTCTCACGGCGGCGTTGGTTAGGGTCAGCCAACACAGCCGTTTTACTAACTAAATCTACAGGGCATTGCCATAAAGCTTCGAGCTCAAATTGCATGCGTATCTGGCGCAGGAGATTCCGCCGCGCCTGAGCAGCATAGGTAAACAGGACATCAATATCACTTCGATCCTGACCTTCACTGCGAAAATCATCACGCAAGACTGAGCCAAACACAGCCAGCTCAGCAATCTGCCATGTTTGGCAAAAATCGGCCAACTGCTGTGGCGTTACCTGCATACGGTCATAAATAACGTCTGATGCTGAGATGACAGGACTGTCCATAGGATTTAACCGCTCACGCTATTATCTTAGCCACCCCAGTCTGGGCACCCCGTAACAGTCGCTTAACATAGACAAGTGACATCCCCTTTTCCCGAGAGCGCCCCGATGGATTATCCTCTACACGATAAAGTTGTCCTTGTTACTGGCGCCTCTGCCGGTATTGGTGAAGCGATCGCGATGGCAGCGGCGCGCCAAAAGGCCAAAGTGGTACTGGCAGCCCGCCGCGAAGGGGTCTTGCAAAATATAGCCCGCCTGGTCGAGTCTAAGGGGGGCAAGGCGCTGGTTGTGCCAACTGATATGAGCCAGCCCGATCAGATTGCCAACCTCGCTGAAACTGTCCTCAACACCTGGGGCCAGGTCGATGTGCTGGTTAATAATGCGGGTTTTGGCCAGATGGGGCCGATTGAGTTAGTGGATGATGCCGCCGTACGACGGCAGTTTGAAGTCAATGTTTTTAGTGTGCTTGATTTAACACGGCGGTTAATTCCGGCGATGCGCGAGCGCCGCCAAGGCCGAATTATCAATATCAGCTCCATTGCTGGCAAGGTGTCATTGCCCTTTATGGGCATCTATAACGCCAGCAAGCACGCCCTCGAAGCAATCAGCGACTCACTCCGCCTCGAACTGGCGCCCTTTGGCATTAAGGTTGTTATTATCGAGCCGGGGCCAGTCACAACCGACTTTTTCTATGCCGCCGAGACCGCCACTAAAGACGTCCTCGCCAACACAAGTGATAACCCCTATCAAACCAGTCTGGAGTCAATGGGCGAGGCGATGGGTGCCAGCTCCATTGCTTGGACCGCCGAGCGTGTGGCCAGCGTTGTGCTCACGGCTATGACAGCCCCACAACCTCGCGATCGCTACGTTGCTGCCAGTGGCGGTGCCTTTGGCTTGGGTTTGATGCAAGCAATGCCCACAGCCTGGAGCGACAAAGTCTTTAGCGGTATGTTCAAGCTCGACCAACTCGACACCAAGGCCTAGGATAAATGACGCAGACAGTAGAACCTGCTATCTAAAGACATAACTATTCAAGTCAGGTCAGTGGTGGTGTTGCTGTCTGCACTCTGATCACAATACGCTTGGCATCTTCGAGGGCAAGAAAGCTATCAGCATCACAGTGGGGAATGCCCAGTTCCTGACACAGTGTGAGCACTACTTGAAGGTCGAGGGCATAGTCACCCGCCAGTTCACGTACAGTCACATCAGCAAAACCCATCAGGTACCTCGGATATCTGTACCTACCTTAACTAGTGGGTTGGAGCATTGCTATTGGCAATGTGTAATCAACTTGAGAAAAGGTGCCGAGGCGCTGGGGCGGCCAGAAGCGAACAGCCGTACGGCCAACAATGCTCGCGTGGGGAACAAACCCCCAAACATGTGAATCCTGACTGTTATTACGGTTGTCACCCATCATAAAGTAGCTATTTGCCGGTACGATAATGGGCTCATTGGTTGCGTTTGCAGGCACCGGAAATTGGCTGATATCGCCCAGGGTCAGGAGATCACCACCGGGGTACCCTCGCAGACTAGGTGCTTCGAGGGTGTAGTCTTCCTCAAGGCGGCTGCCATTGATGTAAACACCATCACCCAAGCGCACTTCTACTTGATCACCCGGTAAACCAATCAGGCGTTTAATATAGGCCTCGCGAAAGCCCACGTGTTCGGGCGGATAAAAGACGACAATATCACCGCGAGCAGGCTCACGAAAGCGGTAACTAATTTTTTCGATGATGAGACGATCGCCTACCTCCAGAGTAGGCAGCATCGATTCGGAGGGAATCCAGCGTGCTTCAGCAACAAAAGTCCGGAGTACCAGTGCCAGCAGAATCGCGACGACAAGGGTGATGATGTTTTCGCGCTGCTGCCACAGCCAATTTTGTTGCATGGATTTCACTCAGATGGCCATCCCATACTGTAGGCAGGAAGAGACAACTACAGCAAGGGTGAATCTCGCAAGCTGTGAGTCTTCCCAGCTGTTAGATTTTTAGACTGTGATGCTTCCCGGCTGCTAGATTTTCAGACCGTTAGATTTCGTTGAGCGATCGCGAGTAAGCCGCCTGTACCGCTTGCATCAAGGTCCCCCGCAGCCCCGCCGCCTCCAGCACGGCAATGCCAGCAATCGTGGTGCCACCAGGACTGGTAACACGATCTTTGAGCACGGCCGGATGTAGGTGCTCTTGTTGAGCCAGGGTTGCTGTACCCAGCATGGTTTGAACTGCCAGAGTCATAGCTAAATCGCGGGGTAAACCGGCTTGGACACCGCCATCGATTAAACCCTCAAGGATCACAGCTAGATAGCCCGGCCCCGATCCCGAAACCGCTGTTACCGCATCCATGTAGCCCTCGGGCACGGTCAATACCTGTCCCACTGCTGCAAAAATTGCTTCGGCCTGAGCCAGTTGGCCTGGGCTCACGCCAGGCGCACAAGCGAGCGCCGTCATGCCAGCCCCAACCAGAGCCGGTGTGTTGGGCATGGCACGAATAATCGCGGGCACCGCAAAAGCAGCCGACAGACGTGCCAGGCTAGCCCCCGCCAAAATTGAGATGAGTAACGTGTCGGGTGCCAGTGTTAGCTGAGCTGCCACCGCAGCCAACACCTGAGGCTTGACCGCCAAAATCACAGTCTCAAAGTCAGCGACTGCCTCAAGACTCGGTAAAGCTTGGATGCCAAGCGCGTCAACGAGCGCCGCGGCCCGAGCGGCATTAGGCTCGTACACTGCCAAGGTGTCAGGTTTATGGACATTCACGAGACCCTGCAAGAGGGCGCTACCCATGGCGCCCCCGCCAACGATCGCGATCACCTAGCGATAACCACCCACAGCCGGTACCGGCTCATCAAAGGCGGCACCACTATTCCAGATGGGTGTTGGCGAAGGAATGGCCCGGTTCGGACTAACAGGATTAGCGACCGATGGCTGGCCGGGCACCGAGACAGCCACACAGCTCGGGGTAAAGAGGAAGATGTTTTCACCGATGCGCTCTTGATGGCCATCAATGGCATAGGTACCACCGGCCACGAAATCAACCGAACGCTGGGCTTCAGCCGGATCCATGCGGGTGAGGTTCATGACCACCGACTTGCGATCGCGAAGGGCCCGAATCACCGCAGGCATTTCATCAAAGCTGCGGGGTTCCATAACGACGACTTCACCCGTCTGTTGACTGATACCGGGCATACTCACGACATTACTGGTGCTGCCCAGCGAGGGAGAAGCGGCTGTCGGTGCAGGCGTTGAGCGGCCACGGCGTGAGCCCCGATAGTCACTCTCAGGGCGAGGCTCTGCATAGTCAGACCCCCGATAAAGGTCATCGTAGTCGTTGAAATTGTCATCCGAATCACCCGGCTGGTCAAAAATATGCTTCATTCTGTCGACTAAACCATTCATGACCTCATCCCCCAACCACTAAGAACTATATGGAAACTTAATAGACACATTAGACATCATTGACAGATATTTTTCCATACTGAGGCCAAAATAGGGCGTTTTTGCTACGCAAAATCCTGCCGTCCGCCTCAATAATGGCCGCGCATCAGATGTAATGGCGACAACCCAGGTTTATCGTCGTCCATGACTATTCTTCAATCTCGACACTAGCAGTAGCTGAGGTTAACGCCCTCTGCCCCTGGCTAAGATCTGAACCTAACGTGTTTGAAAGCGGTATAACGCTTTTCACAAACGATATCGTTTTAAACTAAAAGTAGTCTTAGATACAAAATCAGCAGGCGGCGACTCGTCAACTTATGTAACAACTCATGTAACTATGTCGCGAAAATACTGAGGCATGGGGCGTACAGGGTTCGAACCTGTGTAGGGCAAATTATGAGTTTGCTGCCTGAACCGCTCGGCCAACGCCCCCGTTAGTTCTACGATAGCGTGCGCGTGGTTACCCTGCTGCGCCGTGGCACAATCAGTGAGCACAGATTCACCGCAGAACCATGGACTACCGCAGCGCTGGCGTTGATATCGAGCAAGGCCGTGCCTTTGTCGATGCCATTCGATCCCATGTGCAGCGTACCCATCGTCCGGGTGTCGTCGGTGGTCTGGGTGGTTTTGGTGGTGTCTTTGCCATCCCACCCGGCTATCGTGAGCCCCTGTTGGTAGCGGGCACCGATGGTGTTGGCACAAAGCTCAAACTCGCTCAGATTTGTGATCAGCATGACACTGTCGGCATTGATCTTGTGGCGATGTGCGTCAATGATGTGCTGACCAGCGGGGCCGAGCCTCTTTTCTTTTTAGACTATATTGCGACGGGTAAACTTGAGCCTGCCCAACTCGTGCAAGTCGTGGCTGGTATCGCAACTGGCTGTGAGCACGCAGGCTGTGCCTTATTGGGCGGCGAAACGGCCGAAATGCCAGGCTTTTATGCGCCGCAGGCATATGACCTGGCAGGCTTTTGTGTTGGCATTGTAGAACGAGCAGCACTGCTCGATGGACAGGCGGTACAGGTGGGTGATCGCCTCTGGGGTTTGCCCAGCAGCGGTGTGCATAGCAATGGCCTCAGTTTGGTACGGCGAATTGTTACGGATAGTGGCTTGGGCTGGCAGCACCAACCCACCGGCTGGGCGACTTCACTGGGGCAAACCTTTCTGACACCTACGACGATCTATGTCAAGCCAATTCTGGCGGCGCTGCAGGCGGGACTGCCGATTCACGCCATGGCTCATATTACGGGCGGTGGCCTTCCCGAGAATCTGCCGCGCTGTTTGGGGGCCGATCAGGCCGCCCAGATCGATCCTCTGGCGTGGGTCATACCTGAGATGTTTCAGTGGCTGGCGCAGCACGGTGACGTATCGCGCCTAGAGATGTTCAATACCTTCAATATGGGTATTGGTATGGTGTTGGCGACAGCGGCCGATGCACCCGTACCGGATTACTTTCCGGAAGCGATCGCGATCGGTGAGGTTGTGCCGGGCGCGGGTGAACTGCTGGGTCTTGCTTAGGTCGCCTTTACACCGTCGTCAGCAAAGGAAAGCCCAGGCGCTCCCGCTGTTGCCAGTAAAGCTGAGCGGCCCGCCGCGCTAAATTCCGAATGCGGCCAATGTAGCGGGTACGCTCTGTGACAGCAATTACGCCCCGCGCATCGAGCATATTAAAGGTATGCGAACACTTCAGTACATAGTCGTAGGCCGGGAGCAGGGCACCCCGTAACTGGCCTGCTGTTGCCTCCGCTTCGTAGACGGCTGTGGTCAGCATCAGCAACCGCTCGGCCTCAGCCTCATAGCGGTTAAAGCATTCCAAGAGCATTGCCGCATCGGAAAGCTCAAAGTTATAGGTTGAGTGTTCGACCTCGCCCTGATGATGCACTTGGCCATACTTGACGACACCCCAGGCGGGGTGATCCTGCCAGGTAATGTCATAGACCGAGTCCACACCCTGCAAATACATGGCCAAGCGTTCGAGACCGTAGGTAATCTCAACCGATACAGGCCGACAATCAAGCCCACCGGCCTGCTGGAAGTAGGTAAACTGCGTTACCTCCATACCGTCCAACCAAACCTCCCAGCCCACACCCCACGCACCCAAGGTCGGTGATTCCCAGTCATCTTCGACAAAACGAATATCGTGCTCTGCAGGGTCAATGCCGAGCAGGCGTAGGCTTTCGAGGTAGAGGTCAATAATCGTATCGGGTGAGGGCTTGATCAGCACTTGGTACTGGTAGTAGTGCTGCAAGCGATTGGGGTTTTCGCCATAGCGACCATCGGTGGGGCGGCGGCAGGGCTCCGCATAAGCTACCCGCCAGGGCTCGGGGCCAATGCAGCGCAAAAAGGTGTGGGGGTTCATCGTCCCAGCCCCCTTTTCGCCATCGTAGGGTTGCACCAGCAAACACCCCTGATCACTCCAAAACTGGTTCAGGGTTGTGATCACGCCTTGGAAGGTGAGCATACGCGCCTCAGTAGTGGGGATCAGGGTAAGTAAACACGCGATTTGAGCGGTGGTTTAATCGCTATCAGATCGCTATGCCTTGTTATTACAGCATCAGCATTACAGTGTCAGCGAATCCGCCTGGGTCTCAAGGCGAGTAGCCAAGGCTTGCAAGAAAGCCGCGGCATCAGCACCGTAAATAATGCGGTGATCACAGGTCAGGTTCACCTGCATTTGGGCGCGAATCGCGATCGCCCCCTCAGCCGTTGCGACCACGGCAGGCTTGGATGCACCGACGGCCAAAATGGCACCTTGGTTGGGTGGCAAAATCGCATCAAAGCGATCTACGCCAAACATGCCCAAATTCGAGATCGTAAAGGTGCCGGAGTTGTACTCATCGGGTTGCAGTTGCTTGCTGCGGGCCCGATCAACCAAATCTTTCCACTGGCGCGAGAGGCTGTAGAGATCAGTCGTATGAGCTTGACGCAGTACAGGTGTAATCAGGCCACCACCCGGCATCGCCACCGCGATCGCGACATTGATCTCCGAGCGCTGTTGCAAGCCCGCCTCGCTGTAGGCCGCATTAATAACCGGAAACTCAGCTAGGGTCAGTGCTGCTGCCTTAGCCAAAAGCGCCGTCATTGTCACACCCTTGGGCTTCACTTGCTTGTAAAGCGCATCGAGGGCGGTGGTTGTAAGCGTGTAGCCCACCCGGAAAGTCGGCACCGCGAGGCTGGCATTCATATTGCGAATCACCGCCTGCTGCAACGTATTGAACGGCGTCAGATCGCTGGTGAGTGGTGCTGGTGCGGCTTTGGGTGCGGCGACGGCTAGCGCAGTGGGCGGTGTTGCAGATACCCCTTGAGCAGCCCGTTCGACATCGGCTAGGATAATGCGCTCGCCACTGTAGGCGACAGTACTTAAATCGAGGCCCAGTTCAGCCGCTTTGCGGCGGGCAACAGGCGACGCCACCACGCGATCCGAAGGATTACTGGTGCGGGCGACAGGTGCAGCGGGAGTCTTGGCAGCAGCAGCAGTGCTCGGAGCAGCAGCAGGTGCCGGAGCGACTGTCTCGGGTGCAGCTGCCTTGGCTGGGGTGGGTGCGAATTGGCCAGCCTTGGCCTTGGCAGCGGCAACATCCGCCTCAGTTTCGGCAATAAAGGCAATCGGGCTACCGACGGTTGCACTACCGCCTGCCTCTACTAAAATCGCTGCCAAAATACCGCTATCAAACGACTCCACATCCATGTCCGCTTTGTCAGACTCGACGACGAGAATGTTATCGCCCTTGTTGACAACGTCGCCTTCTTGCTTCAGCCAATTGACAATTTTGCCGCTCTCCATCGTTGAGCTGAGCGCAGGCATGGTTACTTCGCGAATCATGGCAGTGTACTGAAGACCGAACCGTATTGTACCGCACCCTGTCTCTGGCGATGCGGGGTGCTTGTTAGTGCCAAGCGAGTCCCCAATCCGCGTCATTCTACAAGTGGCCCTTGGCTGTCGATGACACATCAGTAAATAGCTAAGCCAGCAGCCAGGCAGTCATCGAGTAACTTAGAGGATGTCTAGCCACAACTGTGTTTTCTGTCGCAAATCTGTGTGAAGCTAAACAAAAGAGTTCCATGGCTGCGGATGCGTACGCAGTATCCAGCCGTAATTGTGTTTTTGGGAGTTCCCTGGATATGTCTGTACGCTTATATATCGGCAACCTATCGGAAGATGTTGACCAGCAGGCTCTGGATGCGTTCTTCTCCGAAGGGGGCAAAGCGGTTGTCGTCAAGCTGATCAAAGATCGCAAAACCGATAAGTGCCGTGGCTTTGGTTTCTTGACGGTCGAAACCGATGAGCAGGCCAACGCCTACATCGAAAAATTTAATGGCCAAGCCTTTGGCGAGATTACGCTTAAGGTAGAAGTTGCCCAGTCCCGTGACAGCGAAGGCAGTGATGCCCCGAAACCCGTCGCCAAAAAAGCGGCGGCAGCTCGTCGCAGTGGTGGCAATGCTGATCGTCGGCCCAGTGGTGGCAGTCGGCCCGAAACCGCCACTGCCGCTGAGCCCGATCCCCGTTGGGCCGATCAGCTCCAGCGCATCAAAGAACAGTTGCAAGCCGCACAAGTCTAGTTTTGGGGCGCTAGCGTGAGTATCTGGCAAGCGCTTGAACTCGCGATCGCGATCGCCCTAGAACAGCCTTTTCGCATTGATCGCCAGCAAACTCTAGGCAGCCATGCAGGCGGCACCAGCTACAGCCTGCAAGGGTCGGGGCAGCATCTCTTTGTCAAGCTTGGCGATCTGAGTGCGGCTGAGCGGCTGAGTACTGAGGGGCAAGCCCTCAAGGTCATTGCCGACTCGCAAACCATTGGTGTACCCCGCCCCATTACCTGGGGCGTCCATGGCGAGCACGCCTACCTAGTTATGGAGTGGCTGGAGTTTAATCGGCCCTTGCCCGAATCGCCCTACTGGCTGGGCGAGCAATTAGCGGCCCTGCACCGTGTCACAGCACCTCAGTTTGGTTGGCATAGCACCAACACTATCGGTGAAACTATTCAGCTCAATGGCTGGTTTACTGACTGGCTTGAGTTTTATCGTACGCAACGCCTCGAGTTTCAACTGCGGCTTGCACGACAGCGGGGCTATGGCGGCGCAAAACTTGCTGACCGCTTGCTGAATAATTTAGAGCGCTTCTTCCCAAACTACACACCCTCAGCCTCATTGCTGCATGGCGATTTGTGGTCAGGCAATTGCGGCTATGGTCAGCAGGGGCAGCCCTTTATTTTTGATCCGGCCCTGTACTATGGCGATCGCGAAACCGATATCGCCATGACCGAACTGTTTGGCGGTTTTCCAGCCGCCTTCTACGAAAGCTACGACGCCCACTTTCCGATGGACGGGGGCTATGTGCAGCGGCGACCGCTCTACCAGCTCTATCACCTGCTCAACCATCTCAATATTTTTGGTCAAAGCTATGCTGCTCAAGTGGAGCGCGCGTTGCGGCAGTGCCTGGATTATGCGGGGCTCTAACCTTAACCTAACCTTGACATAGTTTTGTCATAATCTCAGCTAGACTGCGATTGCGAACAAGCGAGGAACAGGATGTGCGGGTTGGTATCAACGGGTTTGGTCGTATTGGTCGTTTAGCTCTGCGCGCGGGCTGGGCCTTCCCGGAGCTGGAATTTGTCCAGATCAACGACGTTAAGGGTGGCAGTGCCGCCGCCGCCCATTTGTTGGAATTCGACTCGGTGCATGGTCGCTGGCCCCACACCATCAGCGCCCCCAACCCCCACCATGTCGAGATCGATGGCCAAACCCTGGACTACAGCGAGCACAGTCAACCGGGTGAGGTGAGCTGGTCGAATCTTGATCTCGTGCTGGAATGCTCGGGTAAATTTCGCCAACCCGACCAACTTGAAGCCTACTTTGAGGCCGGAGTTAAAAAAGTAATCGTCGCCGCCCCTGTAAAACACGACGCCCTCAATATTGTGGTCGGCGTTAACGACCATCTCTACAATCCTGCGGAACACAAAATCCTAACCGCCGCCTCTTGTACCACCAACTGCCTGGCCCCCATCGTCAAAGTCATTCACGAACAGCTTGGGATCCGCCACGGCCTGATTACGACCATTCACAACCACACCAACACCCAAGTCATTGTCGATGCACCCCACAAAGACCTGCGGCGCGCCCGGGCAACGGGTATGTCTTTAATTCCGACAACGACCGGCTCCGCCACCGCAATCGCCCAGATTTTTCCGGAACTGACGGGCAAGCTCAATGGTCTGGCGGTACGGGTACCGTTACTTAATGCCTCGCTCACAGACTGTGTTTTTGAGGTCAACCGCACCACAACCCCCACAGAGGTCAATCAGTTGCTCAAAGAAGCCTCGGAAACTAGCCTTAAGGGCATTTTGGGCTATGAGACGCGCCCGCTGGTATCGGTCGATTATGTCAACGACCCGCGCTCGTCGATTGTCGATGCCCTTTCGACGCTGGTGGTTGATGAAACCCAGGTCAAGATTTTGGCCTGGTACGACAACGAATGGGGCTACGCCAACCGCATGGCCGAGTTGGCCCGCAAAGTGGCGCAATTAGGTGCTTAACTAACGCCACGAGTATGTAACGATTCAGTGAGGAATTCTCATGGCTGCGGGAACAACAAGCCTCCGAAATTATGCCCTAGTGACGGCTGCCTACTGGGGCTTTACGCTTACTGACGGCGCCTTGCGGATGCTGGTGCTGCTGCACTTTAATCTGCTGGGCTTTTCGCCGTTTAACATTGCGATGCTGTTCCTGTTCTATGAGGTGTTTGGCGTTGTCACCAATTTCTTGGGCGGTTGGATTGGCTCAACATTCGGTTTGCGCCTGACGCTTTACGGCGGTATTGCCCTGCAAATTGTCGGTCTGCTGGTGCTGGGGGTCTTGAACTTTGACTGGCCGATCTGGGGGCAAGTGCTCTATGTGATGGCAGCCCAAGCCCTCGCGGGGATTGCCAAAGACCTGACCAAGATGAGTTCTAAGAGTGCCATTCGTTTGGTGGTGCCCAAAGAGGCGGATTCACGCCTGTTTAGGTGGGTGGCGATGCTGACCGGCTCAAAAAATGCCCTCAAGGGTGTCGGCTTCTTTTTGGGTGCCTTTTTGCTGCAACAGTTTAGTGCGGTCTATGGCGATGAAATTATGGGTTTTCGGATGGCCAACTTTGTCCAGGCGGGCCTGCTAGCGGTGATTTTCGTCTCGGGTGCCTTTTTGCCGGCAGGCATGGGTAAAGTTAAGACCAAGAAAACCTTTAAGCAACTCTTCTCAAAGTCAAAAGAGATCAACATCCTTTCGGCGGCTCGCTTTTTCTTGTTTGGCTCGCGGGATGTCTGGTTTGTTGTTGGTCTGCCCGTCTTTTTGCGGGAGGGGCTCAACTGGAGCTTTATGCAGGTGGGTACTTATATGGCCTGCTGGGTGATGGGCTATGGTGCGGTTCAGTTTTTGGCACCTCAGTTGCTGCGCAGCAATCGCCCGGGCTATGCCCCCAAAGCGCGCACGATTCAAATTTGGACGTTGGTGCTGACAGTGGTGCCCGCCCTGATCGCCATGAGCTTTTGGCTGCCCATTCGCCCCGATTGGGTTATTACGGGGGGCCTGATTGTCTTTGGTGTAGTCTTTGCCTTTAATTCGGCGGTGCATTCGTATCTTGTGCTGGCCTATACCGAAGATGATGATGTGGCTACGAATGTGGGCTTTTATTACATGGCCAACTCGGGTGGTCGCTTGATTGGTACCGTCTTGTCGGGGCTAGTGTTTCAGTTTTTGGGGTTGGTCGGTTGTTTGTGGATCTCAACCATTTTTGTCTTGGCCGCAGGGCTGATTTCGCTGAAGTTGCCGGATCCAAAGACAGCAACCGAGCCTCAGCCTGCTTAGAGTGTCCGTAAGCTTGATCTGTAGCGCTGGTTGCAACCCGTCCGTGTTTGAGGGTTCAGCGAGATCGATTAGGTTAAGGCTGGACTGTTTTCGTGGCCTCATACTGCGGTGATCGTTATGTGTCGCTGTGGGGTTGGCAAAGTTAGGTGTGGCAATTCACGTAGACGCGCTATTTTAGAGGCGAGGTGACTGAACGAATGCCTGTGCCAGACCCTTCCTTTGTTGGTAGCCGTCGGGCCCTTGCCACCATCGTCTTTACGGATGTGGTGAGCTACAGCGCGCATATGGGGCAAGACGAAGAGCGGGCACTGGCGGCAGTGAAGCGCGACTTTGCGTTGATGCGAACCCTATGCGAGCAGCATGAGGGCTGGGCGGTTAAAGAAATTGGCGATGCCTTGATGATGCACTTTAGTAGTGCGGTGCAGGCGGTGGAGTGCGCCCAGGCGATACAAAAAGCGATTGTTGTCCAAGCGCGTCAGTTACCGCCAGACAGTCTGATTTTGCAGCACCGCATTGGCATGCACCTGGGTGATGTGGTGATTGATGCTGATGATGTGCGCGGTGATGGCGTGAACATTGCGGCGCGGGTACAAGGGGCGGCGGAACCCGATACGGTGTATTTGTCGCAGGCGGTGCGGGATGCCATTCCGACGCGTTACCGTGAGCGGGCGATTGCTGTGGGTCATCGCAGTCTCAAGAATATTGATACGCCGGTAATGATCTATGCCTTTCCGGCGCTGACGGCAGCACCCTTGGCAACACCAGCCAAGCCGTTGACGGGGACGACGACGGAAACTCAGATGGGTCAGCGTTTGGGGGCGCTCTGGCTAGGGCTGCCGCTGCTGGGGGTAATCGCGATCGCGACCTGGCAGGGTTGGGGCGTGCTGCAACTGCAAGAGGCTGAGGCCGCCCTTGTAGCGGGTACCTGGGATCAGCCCATCCCTGATTTACCGCGCTGGCATTTTCGCGGTGCCCAGGCGGCTCAATTGCGGCAGCAGCAAGCGCAATGGCGGACGACGCTGGCAACCCTCGAACGTGAGACCCTGCCTGATGTACCTCGTTTTCCGGCCCAAAGTCCCTTTGCAGCCCTGGCAACGACCTTACAAGCCGAAGTTGCGGCCCTGGAGGCAGCTGATCTCGCGATCGCGACTAACCTACGCCCCGGTGATCTTTACGATTCGGCGCTACCGAGCTTGCTTAACCAAGACTGGCAATACATTTCCGAGGCGCTGATTGATCAACGCATCAGCACGATGGTTTCGCGGCAACTGAGTGATGTCTACCGCACCTACACCCTGACCCAAGCCGAAATTGATCGGGGTGAGCGGCCACCCTTCCGCTTCGCGATCGATCACTGGGCAGCGGGTGATATGTACGTTGAGGCCAGCATTGTGAACTTGCCGGAGCGCACCGACGAAAAATATCAATTGGCAACCTTTATTTTTTCGGTGGTTTTACTGGCTGATGCCTTGCCCACACCGCTGCCACCACGCTTGGGTATTCCGAAGACGATGCACATTCATTTTTATGAGGGCGAGACGTTTCAGGTGGCAACAACCATTGATGATATTGAGGCCATGCGCTTCGCGATCGCGAACCAATCAGCCAGCTTGAATGATTTGCTAGCAACCATTCCGGTGGCGACCTCGCCGCAGTGGTAAGAACCCTCCAGTCAGAACTCTGCGGTGGTAAACGTATGCGCCTCGACAATTGCCTTGATTGCTAAGTCATCTTCGTAAAGAAAGTCGGGCTGAAGCTGTCGCGGCTCGGAAGTGGCATGTCAGAATGGCTGCAAGGTCATTTTAGGGCAAGCCAATGGCGGGCAATCGGGGCGTCACGATGACGGATGTATTGATGCTGCCGGATGAGCCACGCCAGATTATGAACTGGATTTTGCGCCAAGGTCAGGTCAATCGCGAGCAAGTAGTGGCGGAGTTTGGCGAGCTGGATGTGGCCAGCCATTTGCAGGTGCTGGTGAGCGATGGTTTTTTGCAAACACCCACCGACGACACCTTCAAGGCCGTGCTATCAGCGCCCCGGCGACCCAGGGCTAGCAGTACCCTATGGCAGGCTTTGGATGAGTGATCACCCGATCGCGATCGCGAGTTTTGCCCAGATTGATACCGAAATCGGTGCCCACACCTGGAATGAGGCCGAGTATGCCATTGTCCGGCGGGCAATTCACAGTACCGCCGATTTTGAGCTTGCCAATCACTTTGTCTTTAGTTCTGGGGCGATTGCAGCCGGGATTGCGGCACTCCAGAATCAGACGCCGCTGATCGTTGATGTGCAAATGGTTAGTGTCGGTATCCAGCGTGGCTTACGGCGCGAAGTCGCGATCGCGAATGCTCCGGCTCAGGTGCCACCTGAAACGACCCGCACTGCCGTAGGGATGCAGACTCTGCTACGGCGCTACCCCGAGGCGGTGGTGGTGGTCGGCAACGCGCCAACAGCCTTACTTGTGGTGGTTGAAGCAATTGAACAAGGCTGGGCACGACCAACCTTGGTGATTGGTGTTCCTGTGGGGTTTGTCGCGGTCACCGAATCGAAGGCGGCTCTTGAAGCAGCAGGGGTACCCTACATCACCGTACGGGGGCGCAAAGGTGGCTCGGCGGTGGCCGCCGCGATCGTTAATGCGCTCTGGCGCTTAGCTGGTTGTCCGCTACCGACCCCGAATGACTCGGGTGGGATTCAGGTGGTCGGTATGGGCTTAGCCGGTTGGGATAGCCTCGCCGCTACCAGTCAACGCCTGCTACACGGGGCAGCTGTAATCGCCGGCACCGCCGCACAGCTCGCCCGCCTCCCCACTCTGGCAGCGCGGCAGCAGCCCCTCGAAGGTTCGGTTAATACCTGGCTCGACACGTTGCAAGCGATTCCTGAGCGGCCTCTGGTGATCCTGACGTCTGGTGATCCGCTCTTTTATGGCTTGGGTCGCCTCTTGCAACAGCATTTTAGTGACCTCAGTTTTCACCCCGCCGTGTCTTCGGTACAGCTTGCCTGTGCCCGCTTAGGTCTGCCGTTGCAATCTGCCGAGGTCATTAGTATTCATGGCCGGGAGCCCGAGTCTCTGATCGCCTGTCTCAAGCGCTATCCCGAGGCAGTTGTTATTCTCACGGATGCGGGCTACCCACCGCTCGCGATCGCGAACCTCCTCGAAACGCTCCAATTACCGATCACCTATCAACTGTGGGTATGCAGCCGCCTCGGGGCTACCGATGAGCAGGTCGTCTGTTGGCAACCTGATACTGAACTCCTGCCAGAACCCCTGATTGTTGTTTTGCGCCAGGTGCCCCGCGCCGCGCCCACGACCGTGCCGCAACTGGGGATTGC
Organism: uncultured bacterium; assembly: GCA_964484905.1. Taxonomy (GTDB): domain Bacteria; phylum Cyanobacteriota; class Cyanobacteriia; order Thermostichales; family PCC-7336; genus CAZAGN01. The sequence goes on from CAZAGN010000016.1 coordinate 22,758, forward strand.
CGATCGCGACTGGTTGACCTTTACCGACCGCCCTGGCCTGTTGACGAAGCAGCCCCTGCGCTGCCTAACGTTGGGCTTGCTGCAACTGCCGCCAACGGGCGTGTTTTGGGATGTGGGTGCGGGTGCCGGAACGGTCGCCATTGAGATGGCACGCCTATCACCCCAAGCCCAAATCTACGCCATCGAAAAAGTCGCGATCGGTGTCAGCCTGATTCAGCAAAACTGTGAGCGCTTTGGTGTCACCAACCTAAGCGTCATCGAAGGCCGTGCCCCGGCAGCCCTCGCAGACTTACCCGCCCCAGATCGGGTATTTGTCGGTGGCGGCGGCAGTGACCTGGCGGCCATTTTGGCTGTTTGTCAGTCGTGCCCTGTGATTGTCGTCAACTGCGCCACCCTCGAAGCCTGCCTGACAGCCCAGACTGCTCTTAGTTCTAGTCATCAGGTGAGTATTAGCCACGTGCAAATCACTCAATCGGCACCGATTGGCCAAGGCACTCGATTTGCGCCCCTCAATCCAGTCTGGTTGGTACAGGCTACCAAGCTCTGAGTCTGTGGCTATTTCTCGATACACTCAAGCTATTTTGTGAGCTAAATCAGTTGTATTTGCCGACGCTGCTAGCGGCTGAAGGACAAGCCGAGTCCGTGAATATGGGCCCAGGAGGTGCTCAAAGACGGCGCGCTACAATCGCGGGCAAGTGAGGATTTATGAGCGAACATATTTTGCTGGTGGCCCAAGATGAGACGTTAGCCCGCTCCGTTGAGGGGACGCTGACAGCTGAGGGCTATCGCGTCAGTCGGGCGGCTGATGGCCTGAGTGGTTTGGTCGCTGCTCGCGATCGCGAGCCGGATCTGGTACTGGTCGATTGGTTGCTACCCGGACTTTCGGGACTGGAGCTGTGTCGGCGATTGCGTCAGTCGGGCAGTCGCGCGCCGCTGGTGTTGCTGAGTCCGCGTGATGAAGTTCGCGATCGGGTTGAGAGTCTCGATGCCGGTGCCGATGATTATGTGCTCAAACCCCTTAGCGCCGAAGAGCTGCTGCTGCGAGTGCGGGTGCATATCCGCTCTAACGATGTACCGGCGGATGGCAAACTTGTCTTTCTGGATCTCAGCCTTGATCCCCTGACCCGCGAGGTCAGCCGCCACGATGCGGACGAGGTGCGCCGCATTGAACTCACCGCCAAAGAATTTGAGCTGTTGCGCTACCTTATGGAGCATCCGCGCCAAGTCCTAACGCGGCAGCAGATTCTCGAGCAAGTCTGGGGCGACGACTTTACGGGCGACTCCAATATCATCGAGGTCTATATCCGCTATCTGCGGCTCAAAATTGAGCGTGATGGCGAAAAGCGCCTGATCCAAACCGTGCGTGGTGTCGGCTATGTGCTGCGCGAGTGAAACTAGCCCGCCGTCGCCGCCCGCAAAAGGGGCAGGCAATCTTCGCCTAAACTGAAAAGTGCTTTGACCACTCGAGGCGACTGTGAGCCAACCGACTGCGCCCCGATCCCCAGAGCCCTTGCCGACTGTGATTGTGCCAGGCTATTTCGCGGCAGCCACCGAATATCGTGAGATGCAGCAACACCTGCAAGCTTTGGGGTATCCAACGCTGGTCGTGCCGCTGCGGGTCGCCGATTGGTACCCCACGGTGGGGGGTCGGCCCGTAACGCCGATTATGCTCAAAATTGCCGAAACGATCGCGAAGGCGCAGCAACAGTTTGGCGTGGCCCAAGTCAACCTAGTTGGCCATTCGGCGGGGGGTTGGATCAGCCGCATTTATCTTGGCGATCAGCCCTACTACGACCAAATCTGGGGCGGGCGCTCCCAGGTCGCCAGCCTCATTACCCTCGGTACACCCCACGTCAGCCAAGAACGCTGGACACGCTTTAATCTCAATTTCGTTAACGATAACTATCCCGGTGCCCACTGGCCCGACCTCAAATATGTCTGTGTGGCTGGCAAGGCTTGCTTTGGCGTTCCACCCAAGGTCTGGCAGCCCAATACCTGGTCGGGTTGGCTGGCCTATTCTAGCTATCAACTGACCGGCGGCACGGGCGAAGTCTGGGGCGATGGCATTACGCCGATCACCGCCGCCCACCTAGAGGGTGCCGTCAACCTGACAGTTGAATCGGTCTATCACTCGCCCCGAGGCAACCGCTATTGGTATGGCTCAGCGGCGGTCTTGGCAGATTGGGTACAATACCTCCAATAGCCGCACCTGAGAATTGAATGATTTGGCCATGTCTAGTATGAGCCTCGATCTGAGGCAGTTGTTTCCCTTTGCGCTGGATGATTTTCAGCAGGAAGCGATTGCTGCCCTCGATGCTAACGATTCGGTTGTGGTCTGTGCACCGACAGGCTCGGGCAAAACCCTCATTGGCGAATACGCAATCTACCGCGCCCTCGCCCTCAATTTGCGAGTGTTTTATACAACGCCTCTAAAGGCGCTTTCGAACCAAAAATTTCGTGATTTTGGCGAGCAATTTGGTCACGATAATGTCGGTTTGCTGACGGGCGATATTTCGATTAATCGTGATGCACCGATTGTCGTCATGACCACCGAGATTTTTCGCAATATGCTCTACGGCACCACCATCAGCCTGGAGGGTACCTCCCTCGAGCGGGTGCAAACGGTGGTGCTCGATGAATGCCACTACATGAACGACCAGCAGCGGGGCACGGTCTGGGAAGAGTCGATTATTTATTGCCCGCCCGAAATTCAACTGGTGGCCCTCTCGGCAACGGTTGCCAACAGTGAGCAGCTGACCGACTGGATTGCGGCGGTGCATGGCCCCACCAAGCTCATTTATTCAGATTTTCGGCCTGTGCCGCTTGAGTTTAGCTTTGTCAATGCCAAGGGGATGTTTCCGCTGTTGCAAACCAACAGCCAGGGCAAGCTGACGGCCAATGCCCGCCTAAAGACAAAAAAGCCGCAGAAGTTGCAACGGCGTGACGAACGACCAGCCGTGCCCGAGTTGGGCGATGTGATTCAGCACCTTCGCGATCGCGACATGCTGCCCGCCATCTACTTCATCTTCAGTCGGCGCGGTTGCGACCAGGCAGTTCAGGTGGCTGGACGCCTGCACCTAATTACCGATCCTGAGGCCGAGCGGCGACTCTGCGAGCAAATTGACCAGTTTTGCCGCGACTATCCCGAAGCAATCCGCCACGATCACCTCGATGCCCTCTATCACGGGGTGGCGGCGCATCACGCGGGCATGTTACCGGCCTGGAAAGGACTGATCGAGGGCTTGTTTCAGCAAGGCTTGGTCAAGCTGGTGTTTGCGACCGAAACCCTGGCGGCAGGGATCAATATGCCCGCCCGGACAACGGTGATTGCCTCACTCTCCAAACGTACCGACGATGGCCATCGCCTCCTCACCGCCTCAGAGTTTTTGCAAATGTCGGGTCGGGCCGGTCGTCGGGGCAAAGACATTATTGGCTATGTTGTTACGGTACAGACTCCCTTTGAAGGGGCGCGGGAAGCCGGTTTTATTGCCACATCCAAGGCCGATCCGCTGGTTAGCCAGTTCACACCCAGCTATGGCATGGTGCTAAATCTCTTGCAAAAGCAATCCCTGGCGCGCGCCGAAGCTCTGATCGAAAAAAGCTTTGGTCAGTATCTGATTGGTCTGCAAGCGCTGCCGCAGCAACAAGAGCTACATATCCTCAAGCGTGAACTGAGTACTCTAGATCGCCTGCTGGAGGGTCTGACACCCGAGATGGTGCAGCAGTTTGTGAAGCTGACAGCGCGACGACGAGAAGAGCGGCGGGTTTATAAGTATTTGCTGGCGCAAACCGATGGCCGTGTGGGTGCCGATGCGCCCGAGTTACAGGCGCAGAATGCCCGCATTGAGGCGATCCAGACCCAACTCGAAAACCATCCGCTCTATGGCAAGGTCAAGCCCAACCAACTCGAGAAGTTGCACGTTCAACGGGAACGCCTAGTTCGGGATATCAACCGCCTCGAACGCGCCTTTAAGCCGATTGCACAGCAGCGTTGGTTTGAATTTCTCGCTTTGGCGGCTGTCCTGACCGAGTTTGAGTATCTGGATGACTACAAGCCGACGGCGGTGGGCGAGGTTGCCGCCGCGATTCGGGGTGACAACGAGCTCTGGTTGGCGATGGTGCTGCGTTCGGGCGAGCTGAATAACCTAACACCAGGCCAGTTTGCGGGGGCGATCGCGGCAGTTGTGAGCGAAACACCACGCTCGGGTACGGCTGTGCGGGTGCGGGCAACCAGCGAACTGGATGATGTGCTCTATGGTTTGCGGGGCTGGCGGCGAGCCTTATTTAAGGCGCAGCATCACCATGATGTCCTCACGCCCGTGTGGCTTGAGCCACGTATGGCCGGTGTGGTCGAGCAGTGGGCGGCGGGGTTGAGTTGGGAGGCGATTACGGGGCTAACCAATCTTGATGAGGGCGATTTGGTGCGCTTGCTGCGGCGTACGGTCGATTTTATTAGCCAAATTCCCCATATCCCGCATCTGACGCCGGGACTTTATCGCACGGCCCGTGAGGCGCTGGCTTTGCTAGATCGCTTCCCGATTAGTGAGGTGATTTAGATGGGTTGTAATCGCGCAATAGGTATTTCTGGGCACCCATCCAGCCAATAATCGATAACAGCATTCTCGGAACGCAGCCATGCGGCGGGGTTTAGTTCAAAGTCATGCCGCGACGATCACGCTGGTGCAGCGCCTGCTCGATGCACTGGTGCCAGCGTTGCTGTTGGTGAGCAAAGAACCGACGACGCCCTACGGGGTTGTGGCGTGTGTCAGCTTTTTGCTGATTCTGTTGCTGTTTAAAGAGCTAGGACTGTATCGCTCTTATCGGGGTGAGACCTTACTGCGCGAACTCTCGACGCTGTTGGCGGGCTGGTTAATTGTTTTGGCGGCCTTGCTTTTTGGTGGCTACCTGACGCAGACGTTGCCCCTGTTTGATTCGCAATGGATTGTTACCTGGGCGCTACTGGCGCCGGTTGCCTTGGGCGCGTTGCATTCTGGGGTACGGCTGTTGTTGCGGGCCCTCCGATCGCGAGGCTTTAATTCGCGGCGGGCGGTTATTGCGGGGGCGGGTTTGGTCGGTCGGCGGCTGGCGTGGGAGGTGCAACAGACACCCTCGTTGGGGATTGAGCTGGTGGGGTTTTTGGATGATCAACCCCTTGCTGATTTACCGGCTGCCTACTTGGGCTCTTTGGCAGAGGCGGCGCTGTTGGTGCAGCAGCAGCGCATTGATTTGGTCTATGTAACCTTGCCCTTACGCTCCGAGCAGCGGGTGCGGGAGCTGATTGATAATCTGCGCGATACGACGGCCTCGGTATATTTTATTCCGGATATTTTTGTTTTTAATCTCATGCAGTCGGGCATTCAGGAACTGAATGGGATGCCGATGCTGGCAATTCGGGAGTCGCCCTTTTATGGGGTGCAGGGGTTTATCAAGCGCCTCAGTGATGTGATGTTGGCGGCGGTGATTGTAACTCTGGTCTGGCCGCTGATGCTCGCGATCGCGATCGGGGTGCGTCTCAGTTCACCGGGGCCGATTATCTACTGTCAACGGCGCTATGGCCTCAATGGTCAAGAAATTACGGTCTATAAGTTTCGTACGCTGTATGTCCAAGACAGTGCGTTTGACGCCACCGCAGCCGTGGCTCAGGTCAAACTAGACGATCAGCGGGTCACACCGCTGGGACGCTGGCTACGCCGTACCTCCCTCGATGAGTTGCCCCAGTTTATTAATGTGTTGCAAGGACGGATGAGCATTGTGGGCCCTCGCCCCCACGCTGTCAGCCATAACGAAACCTACCGCAAGCTGATTAGTGGCTATATGCTGCGTCACAAAGTCCGCCCCGGCATCACGGGTTTGGCACAGGTGCATGGCCTGCGCGGTGAGACTGAAACCCTCGCAAAAATGGAGCGGCGGGTGCGCTACGACTTGATCTATCTGGAGCGTTGGTCGATCTGGCTAGATCTCTACATCATCGGTCGTACGGTGTGGCTGCTCTTCCGCGATCCTCATGCCTATTAGTGGCTCTGTCCGACCTACACTAGGGCTAATCATGAAATAAATATGAAATGATGGATATTCTGCTCGAACCGCTGCGCTTTGCCTTTATGCAGCGATCGCTTGTGGTGGCGGTGGCGGTCGGTATTCTCTGCGCCGTCATCGGTAGTTTTTTGATGGTGCAGCGGCTGTCGTTGTTGGGTGATGCGATCAGCCACTCGTTGTTGCCGGGGCTCGCGATCGCCTACAGCCTTGGCCTCAATATCTATGTGGGTGCCTTTATTGCCGGGATGGTCAGCACTGTATGTATTAGCTGGATTCAGCAGCTAACTACCCTCAAAGAAGACACCGCCATGGGCATTGTCCTCGCCTCGTTTTTTGCCTTTGGCATCATCCTGGTTACCCTCATTCAGCAAACGGTGCGCATCGATCTTTATCACTTTTTGTTTGGCAATATTCTTGGTGTTACCCAAACTGATGTTAGGACGGTGGTCGCGATCGCGATTAGTGTCTTGGCCGTCGTGACTTTACTCTTCAAGGAGATGCTGTTTTACAGCTTTGATCCGGTGGGGGCACAGGCCGCTGGTTTACCGGTTCGCTGGCTGCACAGCGGCCTTATGGTACTGGTGGCTTTGACTCTTGTGGCCAGCATGAAAGCCGTCGGTGTGGTCCTGGTGCTGGCGATGCTCATCACCCCCGCCGCCTGTGCCTACCTGTGGGTGCCGCGTCTGCACCAAGTCATGCTGCTTGGCTCGGGGATTGGTGTCTTCAGCAGCCTTGTCGGGCTGTATTTGAGCTACTACGTCAATATCCCCTCTGGCCCCGCGATTGTCGTCGTCAGCTTTGGCTGCTTTTGCCTGACACTGCTGTTTAGTCCCAGACAGGGCATCCTCAAGCGCTTCTGGCCAAGGTGATCGCCATCGCGTGGCATACTTAACGACATCTCACGAGCCGAACTATGGGTGTCGCCGAAGTAGCATTGCTGGTTGCGGTGATGGTGGCCAGTGCCAGTGGCCAGTTTTTTCTCAAGCTGGGCGCTAACCAACTCAGTCCGGCGCAGGCGCTGCCGTTGCTGCAAATGTTTACCAGTCCTTGGCTGATTGTTGGCTTGGGCTTTTATGGTTTGGGTGCGATCAGCTATATTTCCTTGTTGTCACGTTTACCCCTCAGTATTGTTGCGCCCGCTACGGCGGCCAGCTACATTTTTTCGGTTTTGATTGGGGCGATTGCCTTTCGGGAAGTGATTCCCTTTACCCGCTGGCTAGGCTTGGCTTTGATTATTGTGGGCGTGCTGTTGGTGGTCTGGAAGCGCTGATTAGTCGTTCAGTTTTGTCGCAGACTTATTCATGTAGTGGGCCCTGGCCTTACTTTAGAAACCCGCTGCCGACGTAACGATCGCGATACAGGCCATAAGCCCGCTGCCAATCTGAACGATAGTGAGAAGTGATCCTACTGTCGCTGTCCTATGCCAAGTCTGTCGCCCGCCGCTATCCTCGATGCCCTGCGTCCGGTTCACGATCCTGAGCTGCAACGCAGTCTGGTTGAACTGAATATGATCCGCAATGTCGTCGTGGAAGGGAGCAGCGTGCGTTTTACGCTCGTGCTGACCACGCCCGCCTGCCCTTTGCGGGAATTTATTGTTGATGAATGCAAATCGGCAATTCGAGCGCTACCCGGTGCCGCCGACATCACCGATATTCAGGTTGCGGTGACGGCCGAAACCCCCCAGGCGGTGGGCTTGCCCGACCGTCAAGCGATTCCGGGCGTACGTAATGTGATCGCGGTTACCAGCGGCAAAGGTGGCGTGGGCAAAAGCACCGTCACGGCTAATATTGCAGCAGCTCTGGCCCAGACAGGGGCCAAAGTGGGTGTCCTGGATGCCGATATTTATGGCCCCAATATGCCACTGATGCTCGGTCTTGAGGGGCAGGTGCTGCATAGCGACAAAGATAGCGCCGGTAATGACCGAATTTATCCGGTGTTTAATCACGGCATCAAGTTGGTCTCCATGAGCTTTTTGCTGCGACCCGATCAGCCGGTGGTTTGGCGTGGGCCGATGCTCAATGGCATTATTCGCCAGTTTCTCTATCAAACCGTGTGGGGCGAGCTCGATTATTTGATTGTCGATCTGCCGCCCGGTACCGGCGATGCTCAGTTGACTCTGGCTCAGGCGGTACCAATTGCCGGTGTGGTTGTGGTGACAACACCCCAGACGGTCGCCCTGCTTGATGCCCGCAAAGGCTTGAAGATGTTTGAGCAGTTGCGCATTCCGGTGCTCGGCATTGTCGAGAACATGAGCTATTTTATTCCGCCCGATCTGCCGGATCGGCAGTACGACATTTTTGGCTCGGGCGGTGGCGAAAAGACAGCCCAAGAGCTGGGTGTGGCGTTGCTGGGTCGGGTACCCCTCGAAATTGAAGTGCGCGAGGGTGGCGATAAGGGCCTGCCCATTGTCGTCAGTCAGCCCGAATCGGCCTCAGCGGTGGCCTTGGTCGCGATCGCGAAGGCGGTAGCCGCCAAAGCCTCGGTGTTAGCTCTTTCGGGCTACTAAGGCGCTCGAGTAGCCCACAATCGGGTTACTCGCGACTGGTTATTGCGGCAAACGATCACTGTTTGGCAACCAGCCGATCTAGAGAGAATCTGGCTCAGGGCACGTCGCGAACATTTGCGGTCAAAATAGGAGCAGATAACGCGGCTCGGTGATGCAAGGCGTCCTGTTCATTATTTATATTTTGCTGCTAAGCGGTTTTGTCGCGACCCTCGGGGATCGGGTCGGCTACCGTGTGGGCAAAATGCGCCTGAGCTGGTTTAACCTGCGGCCTCGCCACACCGCCATCCTCGTCACCGTAATCACAGGGGTGCTCATTTCGGCGCTGACGCTGGGTTTACTGTTGCTGCTTAATCGTTCGCTTGTCGATGGCTTGTTTAACTACAGCCAGCGGGTACGGGAGTATCAAACCCAAATTCAGCAACTCGATAGCAGTTATCAGCTGTTGCAAGCACAACGGCAGGCGATTGGCGATCAGCTAGTGCGCTCTCGGGATGAACTCGCGATCGCGACCACCCAAGTTAGCGAGCTGGTGGCCCAGCAAGCGCAACTGGCCGCAGAGCAGGCCGATCTCATTGCCGAGCGGGATCGTCTTTTGGCCGAGCGGGATGCTGAGGCCGCCCGTCTAGCCGCGATTACCGCCGACTTGAGCGAGGCGCGCCAGAGTCTGGAGGCTTCCCAAATGGAGCTGGAACAGGCCCAAAGTCAGCTCAGTCGTATTCAAGCCGAAGCGGCAGCGGCTCAGGTTCTTGTGGCCCAACTGCAAACCGATCGCGACCAACTCGAACGCCAACTCGAAACCAACCAAACTGCCCTCGACACGTTGATTACGCAGCGTCAAGATCTGCAACTCGATATCGCCGCCCTCTCGACCATTGCTGATCGCCTGCGCCAGGGTGAGGTTGTTATTGCTGCCGGTGAGGTGCTCGCCTCGGGTGTGGTCGATGCCAGCCAAACTTCACCCCAACGCGTGCTCGATACCCTCTTGGCTCAGGCCGAAGCACAAGCCCGCCTTTTGGGTGCAGACGGTGAGCGAGTCGTGCAAATGCCGGTGCGCGAGGTCGAGCGCCTGCTAGAGACTGTGGGTGAGCAGGGTGTCTGGGTCTTACGAATCTATTCAGTATCGAATCGGCTGGTGGGCGAAACCGTGCCGGTGATTGCCGATGTTGCCCCTAATCGCCTGTTGTTTGCCGCTGGCAGTGTGATTGCCTCAGCCGATATTCCACCCCAACGCCCCGAGTTGGAGCTGCAAGAAATTCTGTTTCGGCTATTGGCAACCGCCAATCAACGATCGCGAGGGGCGGGCATTCTCGCCGATCCCCTGACGGGCGCGGTGGGTGAGCTGCCCCAATCAGAACTCTTGCGTACCCTAGACGCATTGCAAGGTCAAACTAAGATGGCACGGGTTGATGTCATTGCCGCCAGCGATATTTACACCGCTGGCCCCCTCGATGTCGAGTTGCGCCTATCAACCGACGCCGGTATTGTCTCGCAGCCGTGGGGCATCTGATGCTGAGCAGTGCCATTATTCTTCTCGGTGCCGTTGGTATTGCCTTTTCCCTAGGGCAACTGCGCCTGATCATCACCCTGCTGCCCAGTCCGCAGCAACGCCGCTACTGGCAGTATCTCCAGGCACTCCTGATTTTTTTCCTGGCTAGTTATGGCTTGGTCGCGATCGCGAGTGGCCTCAACCTGATCTTTGACGGCACCTGGGTCAAACTTGTGAGCCTTGTATTTGCAGGGGGCGGTGCCTTTGTCTGGCTCTCCCTGCGCACCAGTTACCGGAGCCTGCTCGAGATCACCCAACTGCGAGAGGCGGCGGCGGCCCAAGCAACCGCTGCCGAGGAGTGGCAAACCCACCTGTGGGCGCAAGTTCTCGGCACTATTCTCGACTATGCTATCTATCGCCTCGATGACCAAGGTCACATCCTTACCTGGAACCAAGGTGCAACCGCAATCTTTGGCTACAGTGCCACTGAGGCGATCCAGCAACCGCTCCAGCGGCTGTATGGTCAACAGGCTGTACCAAAACTCGGCGAGCACGCCTTTGTCGAAGAGGGCTGGCAACTGACGGCTCAGGGGCAGCGGCGTTGGCTGCACACCACGACAGCGCCCCTCCGCGATCATGACGATCAGATCAATGGCTATATTCGCATTGCCCAAGACCAAACCCAGCGTCGTCAGCATCACACGCGCCTGCGCTTGCTTGAACGGGCCGTAAACGCAGTCAGTGATGGCATTGTAATCGCCGATATGCAGCAGCCTGACCAGCCGATTATCTATGTCAACGCAGGCTTTACAGCCCTAACAGGCTATGCCAGCAGCGAAGCCATCGGTCGCAACTGCCGCTTTCTGCAAAACGGCGACACCCAGCAGGCGGAGTTAGCGACCATTCGCCAAGCGATCGAAAAGGGCACAGCCTGTCAAGTCGTTTTGCGCAACTACCGCAAAGATGGCGAACTGTTTTACAACCAGCTCAGTCTGAGCCCTATTATTAATCGCCAGGGTCGCCTCAGCCATTACGTCGGCGTCCAAAGCTGTGTCACCAACGAGATTCTCAACCAGCAGCGCAGTGCCCAACAGGCGATTCGCGATCGGTTACTGGTTGATCTCAGCCGCTCCATTCGCCAGACCCTCGATGTCAGTCAGATTTTGGTGACCACCGCCGAGCAAGTGGGTCAAGTCTTTGCGGCCAACCGCTGCTGGGTTCTCGGTCTGACACCAACGTCCCTCGAAATTGTCGCTGAATATGGCGACACCCGTTGCCCTGCTAAGGCGCAAGACTGCGCCATGCTGCTGCGTGATCATCCACTGACCCAAACGCTGCTGGCCCAAGACCAAGCCATTGCCCTCACCCATGTACCGACCAACCTCCTGTCACCCGAGCTAGATGTCCAAGCCCTGTTGATGACGCGCACCTCTTATCATGGCGAGGCCAATGGTGCCATTGTCGTTATGCAGTGCCACCAACCGCGTGTGTGGCAAGACGCCGAGGTCAGCCTCTTTGAAGCGGTGGCGAACCAAGTAGGCATTGCCCTCGCCCAAGCACAATTGTTGGCACGCACCGAGCAAGCGCGCCAGGCTGCCGAAGAAGCCAGCCTTGCTAAAAGCCAGTTTTTGGCGACCATGAGCCACGAGATTCGTACGCCCATGAATGCCGTTATTGGTATGACCGGGCTGCTCCTCGATACTTCCCTCACGCCTCAACAGCAAGATTTCGCTAACACCATTCGCACCAGTGGCGATGCCTTGCTTGGCATCATCAACGATATTCTCGACTTCTCCAAAATCGAAGCGGGTCACCTTGAGCTTGACCCAGCTCCCTTCAGCCTGCGCGGCTGTATCGAGACGGTGTTTGATCTGCTCAGCCCCCTGGCCAGTCGCAAAAAGCTTGAGTTCACCTACTTCATTGCACCTCATGTACCGGCAGGTCTCGAAACCGATGAGGCCCGCCTGCGACAAATTCTGGTCAACCTGCTCAGCAATGCCATCAAATTTACCGAGGCAGGCGAAGTCATCCTCTCGATCGCGACCCTAGACACCTCCGACGACATCCTCTTTAGCATCAGCGATACCGGCATTGGTATTCCGGCCGACCGCCTGGATCGTCTGTTTCAGCCCTTCAGCCAAGTCGATGCCTCCATGACGCGCCGCTACGGCGGTACAGGCTTAGGTCTCGCCATCAGCCGCCGCCTCTGTGAGCAAATGGGCGGTCGCATGTGGGTTGATAGTGAGCCGGGTGAGGGCAGCCGCTTTCTCTTTTGCTTACCGGCCAAGTTGGCGGTTGCTGCCGAAGCGTTGCCCACGGTTACGGCGATTACACCCACCAATCTGCAAGGACAGCGGTTGCTGATTGTTGATGACAACGAAACTAATTGCACTATTCTTGGCATTCAGGCCCAATCGTGGGGCATGACGGTCACAACCTTCAACAGTGCAACCTCGGCTCTGGCAGCGTTGGCAGCCGGTGAAACCTTCGCGATCGCCTGTCTTGACATCCAAATGCCCGATATCGATGGCCTAGCCTTGGCGCGGCAGATTCGCCAGCAGGGGCACCGCTTCCCCCTCCTCATGCTCAGCTCAACCGATCTCAAGCGCAACCAGCTCGATCTTGATGCTGTTGCCTACCTAACCAAACCCGTGCGGCAGGCCAGTCTGCTCCAAACCATTAGTCAACTGCTCAGCGAGTATCAACTGAGTGAGAGTACTGCCCAGCAACTGCCCAAAGCCAAACGTATGTTTGACCGTGGCCTGGGTGAGGCGAATCCCCTACGAATTTTGCTAGCTGAAGATGTTGCCGTCAATCAAAAAGTAGCGACAAAAATGCTAGAGCGACTGGGTTACCGCTGTGATGTTGTCAGTAATGGCCGTGAAGCCCTCGAAGCCGTGGCCCGCCAGGTCTACGACGTTATTTTTATGGATGTCCAAATGCCCGAGATGGATGGTCTTGAGGCAACTCGCCAACTTTGCGCCCTTTACAGCGCGACAGAACGTCCTCGCATTATTGCCATGACCGCCCATGCCATGAAGGGCGATCGCGAGCAATGCCTCGAAGCGGGTATGGATGACTATGTCAGCAAACCGATCCGAGTCGAAGCCCTCAAAGAAGCCCTAGCCCAGTGTCAACCCCTTGGCCTCAGTACACCGCCGGTCACAGTCACGCCCGTGCTGGAGCTGCCTGCTACGGGCACATTACCGGTGGCCGGTGTCCATTTGCGGGCGATTCGGCAGGGTATTCAAGATAATGACGCGATCGCGATCGCGAGACACGCCCTCAGCCTCAAAACCCTCTGGGAAGGCAACACCGAACTTACCCGCATCTGCCAAATGCTGGCCGACTCAACCCCCGCAGAGCGCACCACCCTCTATACAACCCTCGAATTCAGCTACGCCAACCAGCACAGCGATCACGTCGATCCAGATGTTCGCACAGACGTGCAGGACTAGGATTCCCGACCATTCGCGGCCAGCAGTACATCAATAGGTTGTGATTTAAAGGTTGTAATTTAAGCGGGCCAGAAGACAGCACCACCAGATCGTATGGGGCTCAACTAGCCCGCTCTCACAAGGAGGCTGCCCCCACCGTAGGCAGCAGCACCAAAGGATACACCAGATACTCCAGGTAAAACAGCTTCCAAATAAATTGATAGACCTGCTTCGCCCCCTTCAGGTATCGCTGCGCCCAAACAATACTGAGGCCACCCAAGCCATGCGCCAGCGCCAGCCCCCACAAGCCCCAAATCCCCGCCAGAATCGCGACCCCCAAATACAACCCCACCAAAATGGCGATGCACAACTGATACACGCGCAGCTCACCCCAGCGCACCGAAAATGTGCTGATGCCATGGGCGCGATCACCTGCAATATCCGGAATATCCTTAAACAGCGCAATCACCAGCGTAAAAATCAAGACAAAAACAACCAGCCCCCAGAGCGCCCCCGTCAAGGCCAGCGATTGTCCCGCCTGATCGCGGAAATAAACAAAAAAGCCGATATTGACAATCAGCCCCCGCACCCCATAAATACAAAACGCCGCCCACAACGGGAAACGCTTCAGCCGTAAGGGCGGCAACGAATACGCCGTGCCAATCGCCAGACACAGCAGCACCGTCAGCAAAAGCCACGGTTGCCACGCCGCCAACAGCACACTGCCCAGCCCACAAAAGATCACGACCTGCTTGCCTTGGTGCAGCGTCAATGTGCCTGCTGCTAGGGGCAGATCAGGCTTATTAATGCGATCAATCGCCACATCCGTCAGTTGATTCAGGCCCACGATATACACATTCGCCAGCAGCGCCGCCACCAACGCAAGACCCAGACTTGGGTCTAAACGCCCGAGGGCCAGCACCGCCAAACCAACCACACTGGCGGTGGTGCCATAAATCGTGTGCGGGCGGCTAAACTGCCACAGGGCAGCGAGAAACATGGTCAGAGTCTGCGGCATCCTAGGCGCCAAACTTAATCCAGAGCGCCCGCCCCATTTGTACCAGCTCAAAGCCGATAAAGCTTACCCAAATGGCCGTGATCGCCAGGGTGATAA
>CAZAGN010000016.1:37436-39355 GCA_964484905.1 uncultured bacterium
ACCAGCTCAAAGCCGATAAAGCTTACCCAAATGGCCGTGATCGCCAGGGTGATAATCGGCCAATCTTTCTTAAGGAAGCCAGCCAATACCTTGGCCGCAAACACCAGCAGAACCGCACCGATCAGTATCTTGGCCAGCATTGTCTTGTCTCCTGCTGTGAATGCACCATCAACGCTGAACGTCTAGCCACCGTTGACCGTCATTATCCTAAACCCAGCAGTCACGTCGCTTGGCAAAACGCAGCAATCGTTGACATACGCCCACAGTTCGTAGCGGGTCTCCGAGTTGGCTTAGCTTGCTTTGCCACAGCAGAGGGGGCACCACAGTCTAAGATCAGCCTGTCAACTACCAGCCGCAGTAGCCAAGGACGCAGCTAAAGACTAGGCGCTGTTATTGCTGCCAAGTAAAAACGTAGAAAATACTTTGAGAAGAGTACTGACAAGAGCGCCTTAAATTAAGAAAATTTATATATAAAGTCCACGTGTGTGAAGTTATTTATCCAACTTCTGATAGCACCCAAACCCCTGCCGTCACTAAACTACACTGTTCCCTAGGTATTTCTACTCCCTCCAAAAGGAGGGATAGTCAGAACCAGATTCTTGCCCATAGGATTAGTTCAGGACTAACCACAGCGAGCACCCCAGCCCATGATCGCCCTCAGACGAGATATAACCTCATCGCCCGGCTTCACCTTACTAGAGCTGCTGGTCGTGTTGGCCGTGTTTGGCACGCTGATTGGTGTCAGCAGCGTCACGGTGTTTAGCGTTCGTAACCCCCTGGCCGAAGCCACCCGCCTTGTCGAAGGTGGCCTGCGCCAGAGTCGCGCCCGTGCTATGGCCAGCACCTCGGCCTATCGTCTGTCGGCGACTGCGACTGGCTTTATTGCCGAAACAGCTGCTAACTGCGGCGCTACAACCTGGACAGCCGATGATCGCTACTCTGTTGAGCTGCCCGAGAATGTCGAGTTCCTCGATCCGACCTGGGATGTGTGTTTTAACGGGCGCGGTGTCGCTGACCAAAACATCGACTTTGATGTGCGCTACACCGACCCCCGCACCCAAGACCAAAGCACCGCCAACATAACGGTGTTTTTAGGTGGCGCCATCGAAGCCACATTTAACTAAAGCTAGATTTTTAGGAGGTGATGATGCGATACCTACAGCCCCGCCCAATGTCGCCCCGACTGCGGCGATCTGGGTCGTCCCAACGCGGGTTTGGCCTGGTTGAGGTCATGCTGTCGCTGGTGATGCTGACGATCTTGATGACCGCCACCAGCGTTTTTATGACCAATATGATCGTGAGTGGCCGCCGTACTGAGCGCCGCACCCAGGCCGTTGCCGTCGCCCGCTCGGTTGTGGATGGCATTCGTGCTGGCTCAGTGGCCGACCTACCAGGCCGAGCCGGTGATCCGGTAACCCTAGAAAACCGCGTGCGCGCTAACGATGTCGCGGCCCCGATCCAAGTGAGTGGCCGCGACTACAACTACCGCGTTACCTATTGTCCACCGGTTGCCCAAATTTCGGGCGATGTCAGCCATTGTCGGGACACAACAACCGGTGCCGGGATCCGCCACATCTTGGTGCAAGTGCTCGATGCCAACGATACGCCAATCTACACCGTCGAAAACGTCTATACCGACCTGCGTCGCTAGGAGTGCTGATGTCTGTATCCCCCCGCTTATGGCTGCGTTTGGCTGTACTGCCTGCCAGTCGTGGCTTGACCCTGATCGAGATCCTCGTCAGCTCGATTGTTGGTGTGATGGTCTTGGGTGTCGCCCTGGGCTTTACGGTCTCCAACCGCAACTTGTTCGAGCGCGATAGCGACCGCATTCAAGTGAGCCAAAATCTGACGGCCGCCATCGAGATTATGGGCAACGATATTCGCCAAGCCGGCGAACGTGTTGCCCAAGATGATTTCCC
>CAZAGN010000017.1:0-14365 GCA_964484905.1 uncultured bacterium
AAACCGTAATCGGCACGTGGCTACACAACACTGAACTTGGGCTACTGAGCTTAGGCTATAGCTATAGTGCGAATCTTATGTCAGGTTTTACCTAAGCCTCATGAAGCCCTGTGACCGCTGCCAGACACCCAGTACGCTACGGTATCGCGTTATTTACGAACCCGCAGGGAAATGGTCACTGGTCTGCGCAGTATGCTGGCAGGCTGTCAGTCAGGCAAACCCGCACTACCGTTATGGCGGCACCTGGAAAGCGCGACAGCGGCGGTAGCCTTCTTGCTTTTGGGGTGGTCATCTCAAGAAATAGTAATAACTACTAACGATGTGGTAACACTTGGCCATTTTGGGTAATATGCCACTAGCTGTAGGGGGCCGAATAACGTGTTTGGTTTAGGTAGTAAACGCACTCAATGGTTGGGGGTAGACTTTACACCCCAGGCCATCACGGTCGCCCAAGTCAAGCGGCAGGGCAACGCCACCAAGTTGATTCATCTGGCAACAACACCGATGCCAGCGGGAGGTATGGCCGATGGCCGAATTCTTGATCCGCCGTCGGTGGGTCTGGCACTCCAAGATTTGCTGGCTGAGCAAAAAATTAAGACTAATACGTTGGCGGTTGCCACAGCCATTCCCGGTCGGGAAGCGACGTTGCGGATTCTGCGCCTACCCGCCGGGCTGAGTGATGCCGATATGGAAGCGGTGATTCTCGAGCAAGAAGCGAGTGTGGTCATCCCCTTCCCCCTTAATGAGGTAGATCTGGACTACCAGCCCCTCAGCATTGAGCTGGGAGCCGATGGCACTGAGCAGCAAGAGGTACTGCTGGTAGCAACGCCCAAAGATACGGTAGACAGCTATCTGGAAGCGATAGCGGCAGCTTCTCTGGATTTGCAATGTGTAGAGCTCGCAAGCTTTGCCCTGATTCGCTCGATTCGTAACCAAGTAGTGTCGTTTGCCCGCCAAGAGGCGATCGCGATCGCAAACATCGGCTACGACGCAACCGAGATGACTGTCATTCTGGGCGGCGTGCCCCAGTTTGCCCGCACCATCACCAATGGTGTTTCAGCGATGCAGGAGACTTTAGGGCGTGCCCTCAATATTGCACCGGGTGCGACCGATGCTTTGCTCTATCAGCTCAAGCTACCCCTGGCCGAGGCTGGCGGGCCGCGTACGACAGGTAACCCCGGTAGTATTGCCGTCTCACGCACCCTCAACGAGCTTGCTGACGAGCTCCAGCGCTCGATTGATTTCTTTACAACCCAGAATACAAGCACCCCCGTAACGCAGTTGTTCTTAGCCGGACGGGGCGCCACGATTAAAGATATCGATGCCTATTTGGGGCAGCTCGTGGGGTGTGGGGTCAGCCTTATCGATCCCCTGGCTGATCTAGCACTACCGGCTAGCTTTGATGGAGAGCAATTTCCGCCACCCGCTGTAGGTGTCGCGATCGGCCTCAGTCTTCGGGAGGACTCATAACCATGTACACACCCAACATTAACCTTGTTAAACGCCGTGGCTCTGGCGGAAGGGCCAGTGCGACAGGTGGTAGCGGCGGTCGCCGCCAAGATCCTGTGGCGCCCGTGGTCGGCATTATCGCGGGCGTTGTCTTGGCCGCCCTGTTTGTCGGTAGTTATACCGCCGCCAGTCTGTTGTTTGGGAACCGTTTACGCACCCTCGAAGCCCAGCAAAGGGAAGTCACAGGTAGCCTCAGCGCCGCTGAAGCTGAGCAAGCCAACCTTGAGCAACTCGATCTCGAGTTTCAGGCAGCCACAGAGCGGGTTGAAGCCTTCAAATCCTTCTTCACACGCGTCCAACCCTGGTCGCTGATTCTCGAAGAGTTGCGGCGCTCTGTGCCTGATCAGACCTGGGTTTCAGTGCTGAATGCCGGTGGCGATTTAATCTCGATTTCGGGTGAGTCACTCGATTTTGAGCGAGTTAATGACCTGCAGCTGGCCCTTTTGCAGTCGCCGGTGGTCGCTGATGCGCGGATTCTCAATGCCAACGTAATTGACGAAACCGAAGAGCGCTTTGAGGCTGTGAGCTTTTCGCTGGAGGTTCAACTCTCCAACACACCCGTTGACCAACTGCTCGATACTTTGGCCGCCCGCGATTTAGGTGTCCAAGACAGCGGCCTGCAACGCAAGCTCGACATTCTGCGCGCTCTGGAGGTGAACTAATGGCTGGCCCCTACGATTCTGAGGATCTGCTGATCCCAACTGAAGACTTTGACAGTTCGCCGGGCTTTCTGACACCCCTGCGCATTGGCCTGATTATTGGTGCCCTTGGGCTGGTTGTTTCGTTGGGCTTGGCCTGGTTCCAGTTGCGCCCGATGATTCAACGCATTAGCGAAGTTGAAACCGATATTAGCAACAAGGAAACCCGCCTCAGTGCAGCTCGCCGTCGAATTAGTGAGCTTGAAGGGGTGGAAACCCGTATTGTTGATGCCCGCCGCGTCAGTGAAGCTGTTAGCACGCTGCTGCCGACACCAGCCAACCTTGAGACGCAACTGCTAGAGCTAACGCGCCTAATCAATTTGAGTTTGAGTGACGGTGATGGCACAGCCGAGTTGCGCTCGTTCACGCCAACGGTGCCGGTGCCGGCAGGCGCAGAAGTGCCGGAAGCGATTCAAGCCCAGATCCTGCGCTCAACGGCTGAGATTGATTTTCAAGGTACCTACGCCGAGATGGTACGGCTGATGGAGACGATTGAGCAGCTCGAAACCCTGCTGCAAGTGCGTAATGTCTCTTTGAATACGCAGATAGATGAGGCAGGCATGGTCTTGCCGGTACTCAATGCCTCGTTCCAGCTTGAAATCTTTGTCTACGACAGCACCTTTGTGCCGCCTGAGCCAGAGGAGGGTACGGAAGAGGCAGCGCCGGCAGAGGCAGGCAGTGAGCCCACCTCTAGCTAGGTAAAGGCCCGTGGTGAAGCGTTGAATTTGCAGTGTTGATTGTGTTTGTGATGGAGTGATGGTCATGGTGTGGAAGAATGTTCGCTTGGGTTTGGCTCTCTCGCTTGCTCTGTCGGGGGGCGTGGGCGGTATGGCCCTGATGCCGCCGATCGCGATCGCGGCCCAAAGTACAGTTAGTGGGCTAGAACTGACACCCAACGGGGAGCGGTTGCAGCTTGCGATTGCGCTCCAAGGTTCGGGGCAACCGCAGGTATTCTTCTCACAGCAGGGCAATGCCTGGGTGGGTGATATCACCAACGCGCAACTTCAGTTGGCCCCAGGCCAAAGTGCGCTGCGCCAAGATAACCCAGTGCCGGGGGTGAATTACATCGAAGCCCGCCAACTTGATGCAAATAGTGTACGGGTTCGTATTGAAGGTGCGGCTGGCCCCCTTGAAGGATTGCTGGCGCAACGTAGCCCAGACCAACTCGTGTTCGACTTTAGTGCGCCAATACTTTCAGATCAAGCACCGTCTGTAGCGGCTGCTCCAGCCACGTCAGCCGCTAACACAGGGGTTTGGGGGGCAGCACCAGGAACACCGTCTGCGTCCTCTCAACCGCCACTGACAGATATTACCCAGCTGCGGAATACGTCCTCTAATGCTTTGCCAGAGTCCTCACCTCCGACAGATGTGGTAGCGCAAGCACCAGCGGTCGCGGTACCACCGCCGCCGGCTCACATGACAACCGTGCCACGCCAGGCAACGGGTGCTGTGCCACCACCCACAGGTGATATTGCAGTTGGCAATATTGATTTAGCACCTCGTCCTGTTGATTTGGGTAGCCAAGAGCCAGTAAGTCTGACCCTTAAGGATGCCCCCGTCGGTGATGTCTTGGCCTTACTCGTGCGCCGCGCGGGTCTCAATGTCGTTCTGAACGATGTAGCGACCACTGATACGATTTCGCTCGATGTTCAAGACTCGCCTTTACAAGATGTCTTCAACTCCGTCCTGCGTTTGAACCAGCTTCAGGGTGAGCGCGTAGGTCGAACTGTATTTATCGGCGCTACCTTACCCGGCGTCCAAGAAACCAACATGCAAACGTTCCGTCTTAATCAGTCGGTAGTGGCTGATGTTGTGGGTGTGCTGGATGCCTTGTCAGCCGAGGGCGCACCCTTGGCAGGGATGCAGTTTGTGCCGGATGAGCGCACTAACTCGATCATGGCTGTGGGTACGCCGAATCAAATGGCGATTGCCTCAGCCCAAATTGCCCAACTTGATGTCCGTCAACGCCAAGCTCTCATTCACGTCAAGCTGATTACTGTCACCCTCAATAATGGCGAAACCCTTGCCGCTCGCTTGGGCGGTTCATCGGGCAACTTTGCAACCAGCGGTGTTGATGGTTCGGGAATCGCGTTTGAGGGGGATCGCTTTCCGAGTGACACGACCGAATTTGATGCTGGCTTTCAAGATGTTTTTGGGGCGGCACCCAGTGGTAGCCTCTTCGGCCCTGGGGGGGGGGGTACTACTGGCGACTCATTCACAAGCAATATTGGCCCCTTTAATGCCACCGTGCCAACACTTCTGTTCAATACCCAGAATCGGTTGCAAAATGCCCTTGGCCTGCGCCTAGAGGCAGTTTTGACCAACGCCTCAACCAACATTCTTGCCGATCCGCGTGTGATCGTCAGCGATGGGGGTTCGAGCAAGCTGGAGATTGGTCAGGAAGTGATCACAAACCGCTCTCAGAGTGTTGATCCGGCTACTGGGCAATCGGTTGTTACCTTTGAGAAGGGTAATGCCGGCGTCAATGTCGATATTCAGAATGTGCGCATTGATGACAATGGCTATGTGACCTTGGATATTACGCCTCAAGTTTCTTCACCAGCGCGGGTTGTAACTTTACCCGATGGTGAAATTACACTGCTGTCGCAACGAACCCTGACGACTGAGCGTATCCGCTTGCGCGATGGTCAGACCCTGATCTTATCTGGCTTGATTCGGGAAGAGGATACCGTAAACGTCTCCAAAATCCCGATTTTGGGCGATATCCCCATTCTTGGCGCGTTGTTCCGCAGCACATCAACGAATACAGAGCGGGATGAAGCTCTATTGATGGTAACGCCATCAATTTTGAATGATGACGCTTATCTGCAACCGGTTTCCGCTGCGCCATAGGTTACAACAAGGCAAGAGGCAGAGGGTTAGGCGATGAACGCACAGCGTTGGCTAGCGTTAGGTTTGGGGTTAGCTGTGAGCTTGCTGCTAGCACGGCTGGCTCCGGCGCAGACACCGTTGCAGTTGGTGGGTGCAAGCCCCCAGCCAGATGCGGTGGATGTTTTGATTGACAGCCCCATTCAGCTTCAATTCAGTGCGCCCCTCGATCCGGCATTTGAGGAGCTGACGCTATCGCTGACGCCTGCGGTGCCGCTGGCGTTTGATACGGTGGGCGATCAGCTTATCCTCGAGCCGACAGAGAACCTAGCCTTTAGTACGGACTACACGCTGAGTGTGCCGAGCCAAGACGCGATTCCCCTCGCGGCTGATCTGGAGCTGAAGTTTCGGACAGAGCCGCAGTTTACCTACGATCGCGACGTGAAACCGCTCCTCGAAGCCAGTTGTGTGGGCTGTCACCAACCGGCGGGGCGTTTCCGGCAGTGGCCGCTGCATGATTATGCCGCCGTGATGGCCTACGTTGAGGCGGGTAATGGCAGCAGTGAATTACTAAACCCGCGCTGGGCCCAGCGTCACTCGACGGTGGCGGGGGTGACGGACTTCCGGCGACCGGGGGGCTCACCGGAGCTCGCCTACATTCAGCAGCGGGGCACACCCCTAGATCGGCTGGGTGTGTGGACGGAGGCGGAAGTGGCGCTGGTGCAAACCTGGATTGTTCAAGATCAAGCTGTGGAGGCAACGACTGCGCCCGATCGCTAAGCTCGCACGACTCGATCAGCCGTTACAAGATTGCTCGCGATTGTTTCGCCCTGGCTAAAAGCATCGATATTGGCGAAGGTCGTCTCGGCAATATTGGTGAGAGCCTCCTGGGTGAAAAAGGCTTGGTGGCCAGTAATCACCACGTTCGGAAAGGTTAGCAGTCGCTCAAACACATCATCTTTGATCATCTGATCGGAGAGGTCTTCAAAGAATAAGTCTGCTTCTTGCTCGTAAACATCGAGGCCGAGATAGGCGATCTGGCCTGATTTTAAGCCTTCGATCACAGCGCGGGTATCAACCAAGCCACCGCGACTGGTATTGATCAGCATGACACCGGGTTTCATCTGGGCAATGGTGTCTGTACTGATGATGTGGTGAGTACTTGGCAGCAGCGGGCAGTGCAAGGTAATGATGTCCGACTCGGCCCAAAGCGTTGGCAGATCAACATAGTCGCCGACACAATCAGGATGCTGGCGCACATCATAGGCCAGCACCCGGCAGCCAAAGCCCGCCATCGCCTTACAGACCAAGAGACCGATATTGCCAGTACCGATAACACCGACTGTCCGACCGTGGAGATCAAACCCGAGCAAGCCTTGGAGAGCGAAATTACCCTCACGCACCCGTGCATAGGCACGGTGTAACCGCCGATTGAGGGTCAGAATCAGCCCGACGGTATGCTCGGAGACGGCATAGGGCGAATAGGCCGGTACACGCGCGACGACCATACCCAGAGCGGCCGCTGTTTTGAGATCAACATTATTAAACCCCGCACAACGCAAGGCGATCAGGCGAGTACCATTAGCGGCCAGTTGCTCGAGCACGATCCGATCAAGGTAGTCGTTGACAAAGACGCATACAGCTTCGCAGCCTTGGGCTAAGGCGGCGGTCATGTCGTTGAGGGGCGGCTCGAGAAAGAGCAGTTGATGGCTTGCTGTGTTGGCGGCACTCAAAAAACGACGGTCGTAGGGCTTGGTACTAAAGACAGCAACTTTCATGACGACGCTCGAACAACGACTAGGGGCAGTCTAGGTGCTAGGGTTATGGTAAGGCTTAGATTTTCCTTGATGTTTAGCTTTTAAGCCAATTTGGTCGTAGAGACATTACCCCAAATGTTCGCGGAGTTGGGTTTTGGCGGCGGCCAAGGCTGCTGGAATCTGGCTGGCATCTTTGCCACCCGCCTGGGCAAGGTTAGGTTTGCCACCCCCGCCACCACCCGTTAGTTTCGCGATCGCGCCGATAAATTTACCGGCCTGCAATCCCTTCGCGATTACAGCTGGACTGAAGGCAGCGACCCAACTAAGTTTGTCAGCGGCGGTTGTACTGACCAAGACAACGGCCGCTTCACCAAGTTTGGCTTGGAGGGTTTGGGCGGCGGTTTTGAGCGCTTCGGCGGGGGCCGTGCCCAAACTGGCGACCAGGATCTGCACATCGCCCACCGTTTCGGCTTCGCTGAGCAGATTGCTGGCACTCGCGATCGCGACTTGGGCTTGCAAGGCTTCAATCTGCTTTTGGGCTGCCTTGAGATCGCTTTGGAGACCCGTGACCCGCTCGACCACTTCGTTGGGCTTGGCCTTGAACAGAGTAGTTAGATCCTTGACCACCGCATCGCGCTCATTGAGGTAGGGCAGCACGGCTGTACCGACAACGGCTTCGATCCGGCGCACACCCGCCGAGACACCACTTTCGCTGATCAGTTTGAACACACCAATATCGGCGGTGTTGCTGACATGAGTGCCACCGCAAAACTCCAGCGAGACGCCTGGGACATCGATAATGCGGACAATCTCACCGTACTTTTCGCCAAACATCGCGATCGCGCCTTTGGCTTTGGCCTCAGCAATCGGTAGTTCTTCGATGGTGGTTTGGTGCCCCTCACTAATCCAGGTATTGACGAGAGTTTCGATTTGATTGAGTTCCGCCGCTGTCAGCGCCCGCGGGCAACTGAAATCAAAACGCAGGCGGTCGAAGGCCACCAACGATCCAGCTTGGGCAATACTTTCGCCGACAACCTGGCGCAGGGCCGCCTGAAGTAAATGGGTCGCCGTATGGTGGCGCTGGGCACCGCGACGGCAGGCTAAATCAATTTGGGCAGTAAGCACATCACCCAGCTTGACGCTGCCTCGCTCGACCACACCAATATGGACAAACACAGCATCTTGCTTCTGCACATCTTCAACCCGAATGACGAGATCAGAGCCGAGCAAATAGCCCCGATCACCAATTTGGCCCCCCGACTCAGCATAAAAGGGGGTCGTATCAAGCATCACTTGCACGCGCTCTTGGGCCTGCGCCACAGGCTCGGAGGTCAGTAGACCAATCACCGTGGCCGTGCTGTGAAGCGCTGTATAGCCAACAAACGTCGTGGCCGTGAGTGTCTTCGCGACCTGGGCAACAGCCGATTGCACCGTCACATCAATTGATTTAGCTGCACTTTGAGCCCGTTCTTGCTGCTCGGTCATGGCTGCCTTAAAGCCATCAAGATCAACAGTCAAGCTCTGCTCAGCCGCGATTTCTTCGGTCAGCTCAACCGGAAAGCCATAGGTATCGTAGAGGGTGAAGGCATCAACACCGCTGATTTGCTTCTGCTTTTGGGTGCTCGGGTTAGCAATGATCTCAGCCAGCAGCTTTTCACCCCGATCGAGGGTGCGCAGAAACTGCTCTTCTTCGCGCTGAAGCTCGGCTTTGATCAATTCAGCCTGCTCTTGCACCTGGGGGTAGGCATTGGCATACAGACCCATTGCTGTTTGAGCCACCTCGGCAATAAAAGGCTTGGTGATACCCAAAAGGCGACCATGACGCATAATGCGCCGAATCAAACGCCGCAAGATATAGCCTCGGCCCACATTGCTGGCGGTAACACCATCACTGATTAGGTGAACCACGGCGCGTACATGATCGCCAATAACCTTCAGCGAAACTTTGCGCTCTTCGTCGAGTTGTCGGTAGTCCAGCTTGGCGAGGGTAGCCGCTGTTTCGATAATTGGGAAAACTAAATCGGTTTCGTAGTTGTTCGGTACGCCCTGCAAAATTTGCGCCAGTCGCTCTAGCCCCAAGCCCGTATCAATATTTTGCTTGGCGAGGGGTGTCAGTTTGCCCTGGGCATCGCGGTTCAGCTCCATAAAGACGAGATTGTAGATCTCGAGGAAGCGGCTATCGTCTTCGAGATCGATGGCTTGATCGCCGGCCTCGGGCTTGAAATCGTAATAGATCTCAGAGCAAGGCCCACAGGGGCCGGTTTCGCCCGCTGCCCAAAAGTTATCGGCTGCACCCATACGAACGATGCGGTGGGCAGGCACACCGACGACATCGCGCCAGATCGCAAAGGCATCATCATCGTCTTCGTAGATGCTGACGACCAGACGCTCAGCCGGCAGGCCAAACTTATCGGTGACGAGTTCCCAGGCCCACTGGGCCGCTTCTTTTTTGAAGTAGTCGCCAAAGCTGAAGTTGCCCAACATCTCAAAAAAGGTGTGGTGGCGGGCGGTGCGACCGACGTTTTCGATGTCGTTGGTACGAATACATTTTTGGGACGTGGTCGCCCGATCGCAGGGGGCTGGTTGCTGTCCCAAGAAAATGGGCTTGAAGGGCAGCATCCCGGCAATGGTCAAAAGCACCGTCGGGTCAGTCGGCACCAATGAGGCGCTAGGCATGATTTGGTGACCCCGAGCCGCGAAAAAGTTCAAAAAGGTTTCGCGAATCTCGTTACCCGACAGCCGCCGCATAGATGCTTCTCGTAAAAATTGCTCTATCTATCTTAACGAGGTCGGGCTTAACAAGGTCGGGAACTGCTGCGCGGCGGTAACGATCAAGCTAGGACCTAGCCCCGCTTTAACCCTGAAGCACCTTAACCATCGAGTACCTTAACCCCTAAGCATCCGCTGCACAAACGTTGGCAGGGCAAAGGCGGCCCGATGAACGGCGGCGTTGTAGTATTGCAAGTCGGCTGCTTCAGCAAAGGCGGTTGCCTTAGCATCGTCGAGGTTGGCAAGGGGATGGCTGCCGCCCTTGGTGGCATAGGTAAAGCTCCACATACCCGTTGGGTAGGTGGCAATAAAGGCGAGATAGCAATGAACAGCATCAGGGTCAAAGACCTGCTGCAAGCATTGATAAAGGCCGACCATCGCTTGCTCGTTAAAGCGCGGCGATTCGCTCTGGGAGACCATGATGCCTTTGGGGGTCAGGCAGCGATAAACATCTTTGTAAAAATCGGGATTAAATAAGCCCACGGCTGGCCCTTCGGGATCGGAGGAGTCGATCAGGATTACGTCAAAACTTTCGGCGGGGGCGTCGGCCAGGTACTGAATGCCATCACCGACGATGACATCGAGCTTGGGATGATCGAAGGCGCTGGAGATTGACGGCAGGAATTGCTTCGAAGCTTCGATAACGACCGCATCAATTTCGACGAGGGTGACGGCTTCGACTTGGGGGTGACGTAAAACTTCGCGGGCGGTACCGCCATCACCACCACCGATGATCAAGACTCGCTTGGCTTCGGGATGGACGAGTAGGGGAATGTGGGTGATCATTTCGTGATAGCCGTGTTCGTCGCGCTCGGTACACATCACTTTGCTGTCGATCGCGAGCAGCTTGCCGTATTCAAAGGTGTCGTAGACCTCAACGCTCTGGTAGGGCGACTTTTGCCAGAAGAGGCGATCCCCTTTATGACGAATTGAGAGGGCAATATTTTCGTCGCGATCGGTAAACCAAACACTGCGGCTGTATTTGGGCACCATCAGTTTTTGGGTCGCTTCATCCCGCAGCTCACCGACATCAATATTGGAGCGCTCAAGCAGTTCGAGCTGACCCCGATTAATCTCGATGGCTGAGCCATTTTCCGCTTCAAAGGCTTGCTTCAGCAGCTCGTAAGAAATCCAGGGACTGACGGTGTTGCCGCAGGTAAAGAGATCGACGGCAGCATAGCGATACTCGGGCCAGGTATGAATGGCGAGGTGGCTTTCTTGGATGACGACCACGCCCGAAACACCAAAGGGCGAAAAGTGGTGAAAGGAGGAGCTGATGACTGTGGCACCGGCTTTTTTGGCCGCGTCGATCATGCTGTTTTCGATGCGCGGGACATCGTTTAGGACTTCGGCAGAGCAGCCGTGAAACTCAACGAGGATATGCCGTCCCAAGGAGTTGAAGGTGGGTTTCATGGTGATCTCAGGCAAAAGTCAAATTTATTCTCCCACCCATTGGTAGCGCCCGAGATCAATCCGCCCCCGGGCATCAAAAGCGACTCCTTCTGCCTCAAGCAGCACGCGCTGCCAGTCGTCAGTACCGTAGCGAAAGGGCGATTGGGAGATTTCACCTTTGGCGTTGACGATGCGCTGCCACGGCACATCGCTATCTTTGTCTAAACGAAACAGGGCATACCCCACTTGGCGGGCATACCCTGGTAATCCCGCGAGGCGGGCAACTTGACCGTAGGTGGCGACCTTGCCGGCCGGAACGGTACGGACTACGGCATAGATTTGGGCATAGAGATCGGACATGGCTCAGCTTTACGCAGGCTGCACAACTATGGCCATGACGTGTATGGCCATTGCTTAGTCGTAATAGCCTTTGTTGATGCGGTCATAGAGAGGATTAGCGCCTTCTTGGTAGGGGCCAGCCACAAAATAGGGCAGGTTCTCTTCGAGGCGAGCAATTTGACCGGGTGTCAGGCCAGGGATCTCGAGAACGTCTTCGGCGGTTTCGTAGGGGGCATTGAGCACCAAAATACGCGCCAAGGTTGGGTACATACCGGGGTACTTACGATACTTGCGCAGGGTTGTGTTGTTGATGTCGATTTTGCCGTCAACCTCGATGTCAGATGAGTTAAAGATCTGGACATCACTATCCTCTGCCTGGGCAGTGCCTGCGATTAGGCCCACACACAAGCAGACCAGTAGGGCTAAGGTGCCCAAACGTTGCCACAAAGAACGCCATTGCATAGCCGAAAGAAAGCCTCCTAATCTTAAAAAGCAATTTATCCTTAGAGACTATCACCAACTGGCTCTTTGGACGGGCTCTTTAGGGGTGGTGAACCTGGCAGAGCCTCGACTAGGTACGGGCCAGAAAGCGGGCTGGGTCTTGGTCGCGACGATGGCTGAGGGGGAGTGGTTCGGGCTCGCGATCGCCACTGAGGGCGGCGGTGGCTTCGAGGGCGGTGCGCAGATGCTTGGCCGCATAAATTGACATATCGCGGGGTACATTAACTCGATCGCGAAGGTAGCGTAAGCCCAATTCAGTGCCGGCGGGGGGCGGGCAGGGTTCACCCGTAATCAAATAGGTCAGGGCAGCGCGTAGAGCTGGGTCGAATAGGGTTGGATCGCAGGGATTCACAGCCATGATTGCCCGACGATGCCGCAGCACCCGCGTCAGGGCTTCGGCTTTGGCGGTGGCGGGTTCAGGGTAGTTCACATCGGGCAGGCCCAACCAGGGGCCTCGATCAACGCGGCGTTGATTATCGCGGGCGGCGGCGGTGTCGTTGCTGTAGCAACCACCCATTTGCGGCGGTAGATCGTGGACGTGGGTGTGAAAGTCGCTTTGGCTGCCGCGATATTCGCTCAGGGTTTCGAGGGAATTAAACCAGGCTGCCAGGCGGGGATGTTGATCGCGCAGGCCATACCCTTTGTAATAGAACAGACTGGCGTGCATCCGCTCGACGTAGGGCACAAAAATAACATCAGCAGCGGTGAACTGCTCACCGAGGAAAAAACCGCCGGCTGTACGGGCCAAGGTGGCTTCGACGGTGGCAGCAACGGCACTAAATTCGACTTGGTTGGCGGCATCGACCTGAGCTGATCGCGAGGGGTAGCACAGCCAACTGCACCACGCCCGAAATAACTGGCGTTCGAGCCGCCGCAGCTCGCCAATTTCCCGCAGACTGACGCCCAAAGGGCCAAAGGTACGCTCTAGCGCCAAAAGAATATCGTCACTTTCGGTGGTGAGACGACCATCGATCGCGATCGCCGGCAGCATCCCCGAAGGCACCAGCCGCTTGTACCAACTTTCCTTGGTGCCATAGCAGAACATCGTCACCTTTTCGATGCGGTAGGGCACCTGCTTCGCTTCAAGCCAGAGCCAAATCTTTTGACAGTACGGGCACCAGGCATGGTGATCGCGGTAGAGGGTGACGCGCACATCGTTTTCGCTGTGACCAAACAGCCTCAGCCGTGCTTGGGCGCTGGTGGGGCCATTAACCTGATCGGGCTCAGGTAGGGCATAGGTTTCGAGTTCTGACCAAGCAAGCATAAGCAGTTCCGTGTCACCCCTGCATTATCCCCTTCAGAGCCTTGAAACAGGGCATTAGGACTCAGGCGTTACGGCTGGCAACTGAGAATTTCTAAGCCGGTTTCTTGTTGGCCGAGGGTTGTGAGCTTTTCTTCGGGCGAGCGGCCAAAGGGGCGCAGTTGGCTGATTTCGGCAGGTGTGGGGGGATTGTCAAACTGTTCTTCACCCAGATCGCTAATTAGGTAAACACGACGAATCTGGAGTTGGCGCTTTTGATGGGCGCTGTAAAAGCTGGCATAGCGATCACTGAGGGCTTGCCAGGCTTGGGGCGGACAGTAGCCCCGACTGATCGCGATCGCGATTGAGGGCAGCGGCACCAAGATACTCAGGGTAACTCCTGTGACCCCCATCACGCCCCAACTGAGGAGTAGGCCGATGATCAAACGCGGTGGCATGGCAGATTCTCCAAACCAAGATAAAGGAGGCAGTTACCCACCCCCATCATGGCTGATGAGTCCGTGGCACACACCCTCACCAGACATACCTATCGGCAACGAGAGTGTTAGAGATTACTGTTGTGAGACTGTTGCGAGTGTGACTACGCGTGTGACGGCCTCGCAGGAGCGGTAACGGCTTTGCTGTCAGCACAGCGATGAAGCCTGCTATGATTGATAAGCCTTCGGGGCGTGTGGCGAAATGGTAGACGCACTCGACTCAAAATCGAGCGGAGAAATCCATGTCAGTTCGACTCTGACCACGCCCATTGGCTATACCTTGCCGGTCTATGCAGCGGCAGCAGCCAAGGCTGCGCTCGGGTGCCTAGTCAGCGGCACTGCGGCGAGCGCTGTTGAACTGGAGACATTGCCGGGTTCGGTCGCGATCGCGATTCACAGTTGCGCCCCCCTAAGTGCAACCGCAGCCCTGGCAATCACGATCAGTCAACCCACCGACCCACTCGATTTAACGCGCAACACGCCCATTTGGGCCTTGGTACAGTGCGAACCTGCCGCCGAAGCGAGCCTGATCCTGGCAGGCGGTGAAGGCTTGGGGCATTCACGTACGGGCGAACCGGCGATTTATGCCTACGCACGGCAACTCATGGAAGCGAATCTGAGCCTGCCACCCCAAACCCAGGTGACAGTAACGATTATTTTGCCCCAGGGACGTGCCCTCGCCGAGCGAACCTCTAATGCTGCCTTTGGCATTGTCGAAGGCTTAGCCCTCTTGGGCACCCGCGCCGAAGCGCTGCCCCACAACCATGATGATCAAATTAATCAGGCGCGGCAGGCACTGCAAAACGCCACAACCGATCAAGCCGTCGTGCTCTG